>NZ_JAMYQH010000027.1:0-93503 GCF_040320765.1 Mesorhizobium sp. M0618
CCCTAGGCGGGGGGGGGGGCTTGCGATCACCCCCCCCCCCACCCCCCCCCACACCCCCCCACACCGCCCCCGCCGGGGGCGGCCGGCTGGACGCGGGCCTACCCCCGGGCGCGGCCCCCCCCCCCCCCCACCACTTTAGACCGGCTCCGGCTCCTCGAGAGCCTTCAAACGGGCGAGATTTGTGGCTGACCAGACTTCGACCGCGAACCAGTGGCCGGCAGATGCCGGCCCTTCCGATCTGATCTCTCCAGGCCGCAAACGGTTCGGCTGGGCGCTGATGGCCATTGCGACGCTCGGCCTGCTGGCGATGATCGTGCTGGAGATCCTCTACAAGGGCAGCGCCGATACGATCGGCTTCGAGACCTGGCGCCCCGTCGTCTATGCCTATGTTCTGTGGGGTGTGGCGATCGGCGTCGGCCAGGTGCTGACGCGCGGCGAGGATGGCCAACGTGCCCTGTTCCTGCTGCCGGCGCTGCTGTTCACCATCGCCATGGTGATCTTCCCGACGCTGTTCGGATTCTACATCGCGCTCACCGACTGGAACCTCAGCTCGTTCAGCGGCCGCAAGTTCAACGGGCTCGACAATTTCTGGCAGATGCTGGCCGATCCCTACTACCGCAACGCGCTGTTCAACATGGTGCTCTATGTGCTGGCGGTGGCGGTCGAATATGTCATCGCCTTCGGCCTGGCGCTGCTCCTCAACGCCCAGATCCGGGCGCGAAAATTCTTCCGCGTCGTCTTCCTGATGCCGCTGATGCTGTCGCCGGTCGCCGTGTCGTGGATGATCGGCAAGTCGCTGATGGAATACCGGTTCGGACCGGCCGCAACGCTGGCGCGCCATCTCGGCTGGGAAAATCCGGCCTTCTTCTCCGACCCGATCATCGCCCGCATATCGATCATGATACTGGATGCCTGGACCTTCATTCCGTTCATGATGATCATGCTGCTGGCCGGGCTGCAGGCGATGTCGCGCGAGGTGCTCGAAGCCGCACGCGTCGACGGCGCCAGTGCGTGGCAGACCTTCTGGCAGGTCACTTTTCCGCTGATGCTGCCGGTGTCGGTGACGGCGGTGATCCTGCGCATCATCTTCAAGCTGAAGCTTGCCGACATCATCATCACGGTGACGTCGGGCGGCCCGGGCGGCGCCACCGATTCCGTGTCGAGCTTCATCTACCGCGAATATCGCGACCGTTCGAATGTCGGCTACGGAACCATGCTGGCGATGGCCTATCTGGTGATCATCGTCGTGTTCGTCACGTGGCTGTTGAAATTCGCCAACCGTTTTGTCCGAAATGTGAATTGAGCTGAGATGAGCGTTCAGACCACCGAATATGTCGCCTCGGAGATCCGCTCGCCGGCGAGCTTCCTCGCCAGCCGCGTCTTCATCTATGGGGCGCTGGCCTTCTGGGCGTTCATCTGCCTGTTCCCGATCTACTGGACGATCACGACCTCATTCAAAACGGCGGTCGATGTCACGCAAGGCCATCTCATTCCCTTCGTCGACTTCCAGCCGGATTGGAAAGGCTGGCGCTCGCTTGGCCTGTCGCCGGACTCGATCTTCCAGACCTCGACGGTGCGCGAGGAATTCCTCAAGCGCTTCATGAATTCGGTGATTACCTCGGTCGGCGCGTCGAGCCTCGCCATCGTCATCGGCAGCCTCGCCGCCTACGGGCTCACCCGCTATCGCTATCATTTCGCCTGGTTCAGGAACGAGGACATCTCGTTCTTCTTCCTGTCGCAGCTGATCCTGCCGCCGGTGGTGCTCGCACTGCCCTTCCTGGTGCTCTACCGCGAGGTCGGCCTGCTCGACACGCGCGTCGGGCTGATCCTGCTCTACACGCTGATGGTGCTGCCGATCGTCATCTGGATCATGCGCGACCAGTTCAACTCGATCCCGGTCGAGCTCGAGGAAGCAGCGCTTGTCGACGGGCTGTCGATCTGGGGCGCCTTCTTCCGCATCGTCATGCCGATCGCGCTGCCGGGCATGGTCGCCGCCTTCATCCTGGCGATGGTGCTGTGCTGGAACGAGTATTTCTTCGCCGCCCTTTTGACCTCGACCGACGCCAAGACCATCCCGGTCATGGTGGCGAGCCAGACAGGCTCGCAAGGCATCAACTGGTGGTCGATGGCAGCGCTCGCCACGGCGGCTATCGCGCCTCTCGCCGTCATCGGCATCGCGCTGGAACGTTATCTGATCATGGGCATGACTGCGGGTGCGGTGAAGTAGCAGCGAGCGCCGCCAGGCTCCATCACTTCGTCATCCTAGGGCGGAGCAAGGAGCGAAGCGATGCGGCGCAGACCCTAGGATCCATGCCGTGACATCGGCGCTCCGCCACGGTGAAGAAACTTTTGACGCGAGGAAAGGCCGCTGCGAACCGCTTCTATCCTGCGCCGCAGCGTTCGTTGGCTGCGGTCACGGCATGGATCCTAGGGTCTCCGCGACGTCGCTTCGCTCCTGCTTCGCCGTAGGATGACGAACTACCAAAGCCGCCCGACAATCTCGTAGCTAGCTCCTCAGGATCATCCGCAGGTGATCGAGGATCATAGCTACACCCTTCTGCCCAAGCTCGGCCGAAGCATCCGTGGCGCTCGCCGTGTACCAGCTCTTGTTGTCCTCGAAGTGACCGGCATCGACAGCCTCCGGGCATAGCGCCAGCATCAGCGATGTCTCGCCGATGCCGGCATGGTCGAACGGGTACTTGCCGTTCATGTCAGCCGGCATCAGCGGATGAACCTGTACCCAGTTGAAGAAATTTTCACCCGCGGCGTGCCCGGAATAGTAGTCGGCCATCGCCTGCGACCCCCACCAGCCCTCGCCGCGTTCCTTTTCGAGAAAGCGGAAGATCGCCTGGCGACCGGCGGTCTTGAACGCCAGATCGGTCGGCATGCCGGCGGCGAAATTCTCGGTCTGGTGGTGGATGATGGCGTGGATGTTGCGAAAGCCGATGCGCAGCAGGCTGTAGAACAGCTCCTCGCCGAACGGCGCCAGCGCATTGCCGCCGACCTGCACCGAGCCGCTGCCTTCCGGCGGCGCCACCGCATAGCTTGCCGCGCCGTAGTAGAAGGATGGCAGGATGACGACGTCCTTCTCCTTTTCGAACAGTTCCAGCGTCTTGACGACGGCCAGTGTGTCCATGCCGACGGCCATGTGCTCGCCATGGTATTCGAGCACGCCAAGCGGCAGAGCGACCGGCCAATTCTCGGCGATCGCCCTGCGGATCTGGTGTGGCAGCATCAGTTCGTAGCGCATGATCTATTCCATGTTGGTGTGGCGGGCGCGCATTGCTTCAGGCGACGCGCCAATCAATTCCCTGAGCTTCAGCACCATCACCTCGAACAGCAGGAACAGTGCGCCTTCGAACACCGAGCCCATCGGCAGGACCGATGTTTTTTGCGCCCCCTGATCGTTGGCCATGGTCTGCGCGGGAATGAGCAGGGTGAAGTCGGCAAGCCTTGCCGCGCTGGCTTCGGCCTGGGCGGTCAACAGGAGATTGGTTGCACCTGCTTGGCGCGCGACCTGCATCAAGGTCAGCACGGTCGAGGTCTCTCCCGGCCCGGAACTGACCAGGAAGACATCGCCCTGCCCCAGCGGCGGTGTGTTCATGTCGGCGACCACGGAAACCGGTAGGCCCAAATGGTAGAGCCGCATGGCAAAACCCTTGACCTGCAAGGCCTCGCGGCCGCAGCCATAGACGACGATCTGTCGCGCGCCGGCCAGCATTTTGCAGGCGGCGTCGATCCGGCTTTCGTCGATGCGTTCCAGCACGCCGCCCAGCTCCTCAAGCGCGGTCTCGAACAGGCTTTTGCTCTTGTCGCTCACCGCAAACCTGCCATCGAAATCACCCTGGTATTTGCCGCTCTTGCTGCCACGAACAGCTAGATTTCGTTCATGCTAGCAACCGCGAAAATGCGTGTCCAACGCGCAGCAATGCTTTTGCCCGATCACAGGCGTGATAGTGTCATGTCAGACAAATCAAGCGAGGCAAACGGCAGCATATGAAGACACGGCATTTCGACCGCATCGGCAATGGCGGCATCAGTTTCACCGAACTCGGCTTCGGCACGGCGCCGCTCGGCAACCTCTACCGTGCCGTCTCCGACGAGGACGCCAACGCCACGCTGGAGGCCGCGTGGGCGACCGGCTGCCGCTACTACGACACCGCGCCGCTCTATGGGCTCGGCCTCTCGGAAACGCGGCTCAACCCGTTCCTGCGCGGCAAGAGGCGCGACGACTATGTGCTGTCGAGCAAGGTCGGCCGCATCATGCGCGCCTGCCCGCCCGAAGAGCGCACCGGCATCGGCAAGTTCTTCGACACGCCGTCGCGCCGCGAAGTGTACGACTACAGCTATGACGGTGTCATGCGCTCGTTCGAAGCCTCGCTTGAGCGCCTCGGCGTCGACCGGATCGACATCCTTTTCGTGCACGATGTCGACATCTTCACGCATGGCAGCAAGGAAGCCTCCGACCGGCGCATCGAGGAGTTCATGCGCTCGGGCTATTACGGCTTGCTGTCGCTGCGCGACCAGGGCGTGATCAAGGCGTTCGGTGGCGGCATCAATGAGTGGCAGGTCGCGCAGACGCTGGCCGAGCGCGGCGACTTCGACCTGTTCCTGCTGGCCGGTCGCTATACGCTCTTGGAACAGGAGGCGCTGACGTCCTTCCTGCCGCTCTGCCAGGCACGCGGCATCGGCATCGTTCTCGGCGGACCCTACAACTCCGGCATCCTGGCGACCGGACCGAAGCCCGGCGCCTACTACAACTACTCCGAAGCGCCGAAGGACATACTCGATCGGGTCGCCGGGATCGAAAACGTCTGCAAGCGTCATGGTGTCAGGCTGATCGAGGCCGCCCTGCAATTCCCGCTGCTGCATCCTTCAGTCGTTTCGGTGATCCCCGGTGGGCAGCGGCCGAGCGAAGTCGAGAGCAATCGCTCGCTGCTCGATGCGAAACTGCCCGCAGCCCTTTGGGCCGATCTCAAGAAGGAAGGCCTTATGCGCCCTGAAGCGCCGACCGCATAAGCCGGCCGCCGTCGCGTCAGCGTCTGGCACAAAAATGAAAAGCCGGGCAAGCCCGGCTTTTCTGGTCTCGTGTACCTGCGTAGGGCATAAAAATGAAAAGCCGGGCAAGCCCGGCTTTTCTGGTCTCGTGTACCCGCGTAGGGCATAAAAAATGAAAAGCCGGGCAAGCCCGGCTTTTCTGGTCTCTGAAAAGAAAAAACGCTTAGTTGACTGCGTCCTTGAGGCCTTTGCCGGCCGAGAACTTCGGCACGGTACGCGCCGGGATCTTCACTTCGGCGCCGGTCTGAGGATTGCGGCCGGTCGAGGCGGCACGCTTTGACACGGTGAAATTGCCAAAGCCGACAAGCCGGACATCGCCGCCCTTCTTCAGTTCGCCGGTGATGGTGGAAAATACCGCATCGACCGCCGACTGCGCGTCACCCTTCGAAATGCTCGCGGCGTCGGCGACAGCGGACACCAGTTCGTTCTTGTTCATAAAAATTCCCTTCCATGAGAACACCGGAACTATCGACTCATCCGGCAGGAAACGGACTTTAGAAAGAAGCGCTCCCGCAACCAAGTCGAAAAGGCAGGAAAAAAGCGGAAAAAGCCCGGAAATGCTGGGTTTTTCACATGAAAAAGCCGGGCTCGAGGCCCGGCTCTCCGTTTGTGCGCTGCAACCTTGACGAAAACCAACACATGGCCCCGAAACCGTAGCCGGTTTTCGGCAGGGGCCATGCGCAAGTCTGAGCGTTAGAGCATCCTTTGCGCGTCCAGATGGACGCCCGGAACTCTAATGCGCCAGGGACTTTCCAGCGTCGTCGGCACTGTCTGTCGCGGCCGGCGGATTGACCGGTTCGACCCATTCGATCGGCTCCGGCATACGCACCAGCGCGTGCCGCAACACCTCGCCGACACGTGAGACCGGAATGATCTCCATGCCGTTCTTCACATTGTCCGGAATCTCCGCCAGGTCCTTGGCATTGTCTTCCGGGATCAGCACCTTCTTGATGCCGCCGCGCAGTGCGGCGAGCAGCTTCTCCTTGAGCCCGCCGATCGGCAAGATGCGGCCGCGAAGCGTTATCTCGCCGGTCATCGCCACATCCGCCCGGACCGGAATACCCGTCAGTACCGACACAATGGCTGTCGCCATGGCAGCACCTGCCGACGGGCCGTCCTTCGGCGTGGCGCCTTCCGGCAAGTGCACGTGGATGTCGCGCTTGTCGAACAGCGGCGGCTCGATGCCGAAATCGACGGCGCGCGAGCGGACATAGGAGGCCGCCGCCGAAATCGATTCCTTCATCACGTCGCGCAGGTTGCCGGTCACCGTCATGCGGCCTTTGCCGGGCATCATGACGCCTTCGACCGTCAGCAGTTCGCCGCCGACTTCCGTCCAGGCAAGACCTGTGACGACACCGACCTGATCGTCAGCCTCGACCTGGCCGAAGCGGTAGCGCTGCACACCAAGGTAATCGGAGAGGTTCTCCGCCGTGATGCTCACCGTCTTCTTCTTCGTCTTCAGGATTTCGGTCACCGCCTTGCGCCCGAGCTTCATCAGCTCGCGCTCCAGGCTCCTGACGCCCGCTTCACGGGTGTAGGTCTGGACGATGGCGCGGATCGCGTCCTCACCGACGGAAAACTCCTTCGGCTGCAGCGCATGATCGCGGATCACCTTCGGCATCAGGTGCCGCTTGGCGATCTCGATCTTCTCGTCCTCGGTGTAGCCGGCGATACGGATGATCTCCATGCGGTCCATCAAGGGCGCCGGGATGTTCAGCGTGTTCGCCGTCGTCACGAACATGACGCTCGACAGATCGTATTCGACCTCGAGGTAATGGTCCATGAACGTCGAGTTCTGTTCCGGATCGAGGACCTCGAGCAACGCCGATGACGGATCGCCACGGAAGTCCTGGCCCATCTTGTCGATCTCGTCGAGCAAGAAGAGCGGGTTGGACTTCTTGGCCTTCTTCATCGACTGGATGACCTTGCCGGGCATCGAGCCGATATAGGTGCGCCGGTGGCCACGGATCTCGGCCTCGTCACGCACGCCGCCAAGCGCCATGCGGATGAATTCGCGACCGGTCGCCTTGGCGATCGACTTGCCGAGCGAGGTCTTGCCGACGCCGGGAGGGCCGACGAGGCACAGGATCGGCCCCTTCAGCTTCTTCTGGCGGCTTTGCACGGCGAGATACTCGACAATGCGCTCCTTGACCTTGTCGAGGCCGAAATGATCGGTGTCGAGCACGTTCTGCGCAAAAGCCAAATCCTGCTTGACCTTGGAGTTCTTGCCCCAGGGAATCGACAGAATCCAGTCGAGATAGTTGCGCACGACGGTCGATTCAGCCGACATCGGCGACATCGTCCGGAGCTTCTTCAACTCGGCTTCCGCCTTTTCGCGGGCCTCCTTGGAGAGCTTGGTCTTCTTGATGCGCGCCTCGATCTCGGCGGCCTCGTCGCGGCCGTCCTCACCTTCGCCGAGTTCCTTCTGGATCGCCTTCATCTGCTCGTTGAGGTAGTATTCGCGCTGCGTCTTCTCCATCTGGCGCTTGACGCGCGAGCGGATGCGCTTCTCCACCTGCAGGACGGAGATTTCGGCTTCCATGAAGCCCATAGCCTTTTCCAGCCGCTCCTTGACCGAGAGCGTGGCCAGCATTTCCTGCTTCTCAGGGATCTTGATGGCGAGATGCGAGGCAACCGTGTCGGCGAGCTTGGAATAGTCGTCGATCTGGCTGGCGGCACCCACCACTTCGGGCGAGATCTTCTTGTTCAGCTTGACGTAGTTCTCGAAGTCGGTGACGACCGAACGCGCCAGCGCCTCAACCTCGACCTCTTCCTCTTCCGGCTCGACCAGCGCTGCGGCGCGGGCCTCGTGGAAGTCGGGACGGTCGGTGAACGAGACGATTTTCGCACGCGAAGCGCCTTCGACCAGAACCTTGACGGTGCCGTCGGGCAGCTTGAGCAATTGCAGCACATTGGCGAGCGTGCCGATGTCGAAGATGGCATCGGGCTCGGGATCGTCGTCGGCGGCATTCATCTGGGTGGCAAGCAGGATCTGCTTTTCCTGACCCATCACCTCTTCCAGCGCCTTGATCGACTTCTCACGCCCGACGAAGAGCGGCACGATCATGTGCGGGAACACCACGATGTCGCGCAGTGGGAGAACTGCGAAGACGCCGTCGCTGGGTGCCTTGGATACTTTGGCCATTGTCCAACCTTTCATGTCGCGGCCGCCAATCAGCCAACCGCGAATCTTATATTAACGACCGGGGATCGTTCCGCCTACCACCGTTTATGACGGGAGTTTTACAGCACAGAAATCGGGCACCTCGGCCTTCTCCAGTTAGTTGGATGCACGACCCCCAAAGATCAAGGGGCGCGTCCAAATCCGCACTTCCAACCCGTCCGCGAGTGACACATTTGCGACGCCAAGCCGTACGCCGCGCAAAACCCCTGCGCGACAGCAAAACGGCGCCTTGCGGCGCCGTTCCAGAATTTCGCTGCGGGCTCATGTCAGGCGCTGACATTGCCCTTCTTTTCCTTCTGCTCGGAGTAGATGTAGAGCGGCCGGGCACTGCCGGTCACCACCTCCTCCGAAATCACCACTTCGCGCACGCCTTCGAGCGCGGGAAGCTCGAACATCGTGTCGAGCAGGATCGCCTCCATGATCGAACGCAGGCCGCGCGCGCCGGTCTTGCGCTCGATGGCGCGCTTGGCGATCGCCGAAAGAGCGTTCTCGTGGAAGGTCAGGTCGACATTCTCCATCTCGAACAGCCGCTGATACTGCTTGACCAGCGCGTTCTTCGGCTCGGTCAGGATCTGGATCAGCGCCGGTTCGTCGAGGTCTTCCAGCGTCGCCAGAACCGGCAGACGGCCGACAAATTCGGGGATAAGACCGAACTTCAACAGATCCTCGGGCTCGACCAGGCGGAAGACATCGCCAGTGCGGCGATCCTCCGGCGAAGCGACGACCGCGCCGAAGCCGATCGAGGTCTTGCGGCCGCGATCCGAGATGATTTTGTCCAGCCCGGCGAAGGCGCCGCCGCAGATGAACAGGATGTTGGCCGTATCGACCTGCAGGAACTCCTGCTGCGGGTGCTTCCTGCCGCCTTGCGGCGGCACGGAGGCGACGGTGCCTTCCATGATCTTCAGAAGCGCCTGCTGCACGCCCTCGCCCGACACGTCGCGGGTGATCGAGGGATTGTCCGACTTGCGCGATATCTTGTCGATCTCGTCGATGTAGACGATGCCGCGCTGGGCCCGCTCGACATTGTAGTCGGCCGATTGCAACAGCTTCAGGATGATGTTCTCGACGTCCTCGCCGACATAGCCGGCTTCGGTCAGCGTCGTCGCATCAGCCATGGTGAAGGGCACGTCGATGATGCGGGCCAGCGTCTGCGCGAGCAGCGTCTTGCCGCAACCGGTCGGGCCGATCAAAAGGATGTTGGACTTCGCCAGTTCGACATCGTTGTTCTTGCCGGCATGCGCGAGGCGCTTGTAGTGGTTGTGGACCGCCACCGACAGCACGCGCTTGGCGTAGGGCTGACCGATGACATAATCGTCGAGAACCTTGAGGATTTCCTGCGGTGTCGGCACGCCTTCGCGCGACTTCACCATCGAGGTCTTGTTCTCCTCACGGATGATGTCCATGCAGAGTTCGACGCACTCGTCGCAGATGAAGACCGTCGGACCGGCGATCAGCTTGCGCACTTCGTGCTGGCTTTTGCCGCAAAACGAGCAGTAAAGCGTGTTCTTGGAATCGCCGCTGTTGTTGCCGACCTTGCTCATTTTCATGTCCTTTCATGGCCGCCCGCCGATGGTCTGGCTGAAAGGGCGCATACTCTATCTATCGCGGGAATCCGCCGCCGCCAGTGTGTCCCGGCTCCCGCAACGCATTCCGTACGAAACACAAATCAGAAAACGTGGCAATGATTCGCGACAACCCCGCATAAAGCTAAGCCGCCGAAACTCAACATAGCCTTAACGTAGGCAATCCTGTCCCCCGAGGGAACAGCCAATTGTGGCCGAAATGCCGCAAGACACACCAAAAGCGCGTGATGCCGCCATCCAACTGCCAATAAGCCCTTATGCCACAGCGCCTTCAGGCGGCTCGCGCGACGAAATGACCTTGTCGATGAGGCCGAAATCCCTGGCTTCGTCAGCGGTCATGAAATGGTCGCGGTCGAGCGTCTTCTCGATCTCTTCGTAGCTCTTGCCGGTGTGCTTGACGTAGACCTCGTTGAGGCGACGCTTCAGCTTGATGATATCCATGGCATGGCGCTCGATGTCGGATGCCTGGCCCTGGAAGCCGCCGGAAGGCTGGTGAACCATGATGCGGGCGTTCGGCGTGGCAAAGCGCATATCCTTGTGGCCGGCGGTCAACAGCAGCGAGCCCATCGAAGCGGCCTGGCCGATGCAGAGCGTCGACACGGCCGGCTTGATGAACTGCATGGTGTCGTAGATCGCCATGCCGGAGGTGACGACGCCGCCCGGCGAATTGATGTAGAGGTTGATTTCCTTCTTCGGATTCTCGGCTTCGAGGAACAAAAGCTGCGCGCAGACCAGCGTCGCCATGCCGTCCTCGACCGGACCGGTGATGAAAATGATGCGCTCCTTGAGAAGACGCGAGAAAATGTCGTAGGCCCGCTCGCCGCGATTGGTCTGTTCGACCACCATCGGAACGAGGTTCATGTAGGTTTCGACGGGGTTCTTCATCAGTTGTCTCTTATCTCGCGGTGGGATTCCGGCGCCGGGAATGCTGGCGGATCGGGCAGAATCGGTTCTGGATCGTTATTCCGTAAATAGGATGCCGGCTCATCCTTGTGCAAGGCCGACCCCTCCTAGCCATCTGGGTAAGTCGAATCAAGCTTTCTGACCAAGGATTCGCGGCAGCGGATGCTTCCGCGGGTCCGGAGCCGCATGGCCGGCCGCGCAAGGTAGCAGTTTCTTAACCGCGTCACTTAACGAAATGCGGCGAAACCGCTTTTCTCCGAAACGGCTTCCTCTACAATTCAACGTTGAACTTATGCGTAGAGTTCAACAGGGGGAGTGTCATGCCCGGGAAAACCGCATGCTTCACCATCGCCGGGCTGACCATGCTCGGCACGATTTCGCAGACGGCGGCCGGCGGCCGCGCCGTCGAATGTTATGAACCGGTCCGCAGTCCGGCCGTCTACGACACGGTCTATGAAGACCTGATGATCAGTCCGCCCGGCCAGCAGGTCGACTATATCGCCCCTATCTATGGCACGCGCGAGCGCGTCGTGATGACCGTTCCGGCGCAAGTGACCTACCAGATCGTGCCGGCCGTCACCCGCACCGTCTACCGCACGGTCCGGGTCGATGGCGGCGGCTACTCCTGGGAATGGCGCGTCATCCATGGCCGCAAGGTGCTGTGCAAGGTATGGCACAAGGCGCGCTACGAACGTGTTGCCAAAACCGTGGTGATCCAGCCCGAACGCACGCGGCGCGTGGTCATCCCCGCACAGTACGACAGGATCGCCCAGGAGGTGCTGGTGCAGCCCGAGCAAAGGCGCGTCATCGATGTCCCCGCCTCCTACCAGACCGTCGCGCGCCGCGTGCTGGTTCGCGAAGGTTCATCGGGCTGGCGGCGGGTGCATATTCCCAGGCATTGCCAGGATTAGCGAGCATAGCGTAACCTGCGTCGCAGCGGATCTCCGTAGGGCTGAGGGCATGCGCGACCTGGAAATTTCCAATCAGGAATTGTCAGACCTTGCCGAAGAAGCCTTGGCGCTTGCCAAAGGTTACTGGGCCTCCCTCGAGGAACGTCGGACGTATCCCACGACCAGCGGCAAACAGACGACCGAACTGTTCTCGCGGCCTTGGCAGGAGAGCGGCCGCGGACGGGAAGTCTTGCAGGATTTCAAGTCGATCGCGGAGCATGTGCGGCCTTCAACCGGCAGATTCTTCGGTTATGTCGTCGGCTCCGGCGAACCGGTCGGCGCGCTGGGGGAACTGCTGGCTGCGGTGCTCAATCAGAATGTGACGTCGTGGCGGTCGGCTCCGGCTGCGACATCGATCGAACGCGCCGTGATCGGGTGGTTGGCGGAGGCTGTCGGTTGCCCCGGATTTACAGGCAGCCTGTGCGGCGGCGGCTCGACGGCGAACCTCATGGCCCTGGCGATGGCGCGGGAAGCGAAGCTACCAGCCAACGAAACAGGCGTGCGGCCCTGCGTGATCTATGCTTCCGAGCAAGTGCACATGTCCATTCCAAAGGCCGTCGCGCTGTTGGGGATCGGTAGAAAAAATCTCCGTTTGATCCCTGTCGACGACAAATTCAGGATGCGGACGGATGCCCTCCAGGCGGCTATCACCGTCGACCGCGAGGCCGGAAACATGCCAATCGCCATCGTGGCCACGGTCGGCACCATCATCTCCGGTGCGATCGATCCCCTTCCCGAGATTGCAGACATCGCCCGGAGGGAGGCGCTGTGGATGCACGTCGACGGTGCCTACGGAGGGCTGGCGGCTCTTGCGGCGCCGGAAAAGTTCCAAGGGTTGTCTTCGGCGGATTCGCTGTCACTGGATGCGCACAAATGGCTCTATCAGCCACTCGATTGCGGCTGCCTGCTCTATCGTCACCCGGACATCGCGCGAAAGACTTTTTCGCACAGCGACGACTACGTCAGGATACTGAGCGATGACCCTACGGAAGCATTTGCGTTCTTTGAGGAGTCGATCGAACTCTCTCGACGCTTCCGTGCGCTGAAGCTCTGGATGTCGCTGCAGTATCACGGACGCCGTGCCTATCGCGAAGCCATCGCCCGCGATCTCAACCATGCCCAGATGTTGGCGCAGGCAATCGCGTCGCAGCCGGAGTTGGAACAGCTTGCACCCGTATCGCTAAGCGCAGTCTGTTTCCGCCACCGCTCAAAGAACAATGAAGCGATCCTGCGCCGCGTGATCGCGCGCGGCCGGGTGTATCTGTCGAATGCGACGATCAACGGCCATTTCGCGCTGCGCGCGTGTTTCGTCAATCACCGAACGACCCCAGATGACGTGCAGGCGATTGTGTCCGAAGTCATTGCCGCCGCAGACGAAATCAATCGCTGAGTGAGTCTTCAACCTGGCGGCGTTCAGGCCACTTCCGCCCGCAGCCATGTCTTCAGGCCGGCGATGTCGCCGTCGCCCACCGCGGCCGCAACGCGCCGGCCGACGGCGGCGCCGAATTTGTAGCCATGGCCGGAGCAGGCCGAGACGATCAGGCATTTTCCTCGCTCGTGAGCGAAGAACTTCTCATCTTCGGTGAAGGTGTAGGCGCAGGTGACCACCTCGGTCACCCTGTATTCCTCGATGCGCGCGATCGGCGGCGAAAACAGGTTGCGGATCGCCTCGCCCTCGCCCGCCACCGGCTGACGGTTCCAATCGGCGTCGCTGGTCGGCACCCTGTGCAGCCCGGACCCGAATTTCATGCCGGCGCCGCCGGAGGGCGGGATCACATAGCCGTCGATCGCGCCGCCGACATCGAGGACAACCGGTGCCACCCGCCAGGCGGCCTTGAGGTCGGCCGGCGGTTCGACATAGGCGAGTGCGGTTCGATAGGTCTTCAGCTCGCCGTCCAGTTCCGGAAACAGTTTCAGCACCCAGGCGCCGGCGGCGACAACGATACGGTCGGCCTGCATCGTCTCGCCGCTTTCGAGCACGATGTGGCCGGCTTCGGCGTCGACTTCGATGACCTTGCTGTTTTCGTAGACATTGGCGCCGTTGGCGCGCAGCCAGTTTGCCATGCCGGAGGCTATCTTGCGGCAATGCAGGGCGCCGCCTTCGGTCGAGAAATAGGCGTAGCGAAACGAGCCGGCTTCGAGAAACGGCCAGCGTTTCACTGCTGCATCGGGCTCCAGCAATTCGAACGGAAAATTGCCTTCTTCCAGGCCCTCGCGATATTCCTCGGCCTCGTCGCCCGGTTCGCGCGAAACGCAGACAAATCCGCGCGCATCAAGATGGCTTTCGCCGAGATCGGCCCACATCTCGTCCCAGGCCTGGTAGGCTTCGGTGATCAGCCGGCCATAGCCGGTCCCCGCGCGGTAAGCGCGGCGGATGATGCGATGATGGTCGCCCGACGCGGCCATCGGGTTTGGGATCGGCCCTTGCTCGACGATCGAAACGCTGTGGCCGGCCTTGACCAGCGACCACGCCGTGGAGAGACCGGCAATGCCCGCGCCGACAACGATCACATTCATCAAATCAGACTTTCCGCAGCCGGTCGGCTGGCTCAACGTATTCGATTGCGGGCGCCAACATACGGTCTGGAACCAGGCTGGCAAGCCGCGCTATTGGTCTGGCATGAGCAAATTGACGCCACCCGCCCTGGTCTTTGATCCAGCCACTCGACGCCTGCGGCTCGACCCGCACGAGCCGGCCTTTTTTCAAAACCCTTATGATGCCTATGCTTTCCTGCATGGCGTATCGAATGCATTCTTCTGGGAAGAATTCGGCTTCTGGTGCTTTGGCGGCTTCGACGACGTCAACCGGCTGCTGCGCGACCGCCGCTTCGGCCGCCAGAACCCGGCCGGCATTCCAGACAGCCGCGGCATTGGACAGGACCGCAGCCATCTCAGGGCCTTCGACGAGCTCGAAGCCAATTCGATGCTGGAACTGGAGCCGCCGGTGCACACGCGTCTGAGAACACTGGTCAACCGCGCCTTCGTCTCGCGCCAGGTCGAAAGGCTGCGGCCGCGTGTCGAGGCCTTGGCCAACGACCTGATCGACCGTTTCGAACCAGGCAAGACGGTCGACCTGTTGCCTGCTTTCGCGGCGCCCTTGCCGATCACCATCATTGCCGAAATGCTCGGCGTGCCGGTCGAAATGGGGCCGCAACTGCTCGACTGGTCGCACCAGATGGTTGCCATGTATATGCATGGCCGCACCCGCGAAATCGAAGAGACGGCCAACCGCGCCGCGCGCGAATTTGCGGATTTCCTCCGTGGCTACGTCACCGAACGACGCAGGAATCCCGGCGACGACCTTTTGTCGCTGCTGATCTCGGCGCAGGAGGATGGCCAAAAGCTGTCGGAGGACGAGATGGTGTCCTCGGCGATCCTGCTGCTCAATGCCGGCCATGAAGCGACCGTGCACCAGACCGGCAATGCCGTCCGCTCGATCCTTGCGCAAGGGGGCGATGTCAGCCGCTTCTTCGGCTCGCCCGAGACGACCGCGGCAACGGTCGAGGAATGCCTGCGGTTCGACGCGCCGCTGCACATGTTCACGCGCTACGCCTATCAGGAGATCGAAGTCTCGCCCGGCATCGTCGTGCAGCCGGGGCAGACGATCGGGCTGCTGCTTGGCATGGCCAATCATGACCCGCGCGCCTTCGCCGATCCCCTCGCTTTCCGGCCCGACCGTGCCGACCAGAAGAACGTCTCCTTCGGCGCCGGTATCCATTTCTGCATCGGCGCGCCGCTCGCCCGGCTCGAATTGCAGGTGTCGCTGAAAACCTTGTTCGAACGGCATCCGAAGCTGCATCTTGCCGAAAGCCCAAGCTTCCGCGACACTTACCACTTCCATGGGCTGGAAACGCTCGCCGTCGGCTTTTGACGATCGCGAACCTGGGGCTGCCTCAGCCAGTTTCCGGCAAAATAGGACGGCGACGCTTTGCCTGACATGACCGAGTTGAAATTCGCCTTCCTGGAAGAGCCGCCATTCTGCTTCACCGGCGCACCGGGCGAGGTCTCAGGCTGTGACGTCGAGCTTGCGCGCAGGCTCGGTGACATGCTCGGATTGGCGAGCTTTAAGCCGATCGAAACCGAATTCGCTGAGCTGCTGCCTGGGTTGGTCGAGGGCCGTTGGACCATGACGACCGGCCTGTTCTTCTCCGAAGAGCGCAGGCAGCTTGTCGACTTCACACGGCCGATATGGGCGTTGCAGGACGGGTTGCTGGTCGCGGTGGACAATCCGTGCGGCTTTCGCGGCTACCAATCCATTGCCGAGGACGGAACAGCGTTGATTGGTGTCATAAACGATCAGGTTCAGCACCTTACGGCGCTGCACAACGGAATTGCGCCTGGGCAGATCAGGATGTTTGCAACGCAGGCGGATGCGGCGGACGCAGTGGCCAACGGCGTCGTGCACGCCGATGCCAGCGTCGCCATGGCGCATCGAGGCTATCTGACCCGGCGGCCCGAAATGCGGCTTGGACTTGTCGAGGTTCCCTCGATTGAAAAGCAGCCGTCGGCCGGTGCCTTCGCGATCGCCAAAGGCAATTCAGCCCTGCTCCGGCGCATCGATGCTTGCCTCGATGAATTGGTGGGCAGCGACTGGCACCGACAGATGATGGCGCGATACGGATTCTCGGACAGCGATATCGATCGCATCGTTTGATCCGCACATCTGTTGTTGTTCGACCATGATCTTTACCCGAAAACCGGCCTCCACTTTTCGGGATCATGGTCTACAGCTTGATCACATATTCCTTGCGAGTCGTTTCAAGCACTTCCCAGCTGCCTTTGAAGCCGGGCCTCAGCACGAAGCTGTCGCCGGCCCGAACGGTGCGCGCTTGCCCACCGTCCTCCGCGATCACCGAAACGCCGGACAGGATGTGGCAAAACTCCCACTCGTCATAGACGATGCGCCATTTGCCCGGGGTCGATTCCCAGATGCCGGCGTAGAGGCCGCCGTCGCGCTCCTCGACATTCCAGGTGCGGAATTTGGGATCGCCCGAGATCAGCCGGTCCGGCGCCGGCGCGCCAGATTCAGGCTCGACGGCGTCAGTCGCTATTGTCAGGTAATGCGCGGACAAGAACTTGCCTCCATGAAAGAGCCGGCTTCGCGTCGGCTCACCCCCACCCCGGCGCTGCGCGCCGACCCTCCCCACAAGGAGGAGGGTAAAAAAGATCAGACCTTGGCAAGCGCCTGTTCGAGGTCGGCGACGATGTCGTTGACGTCCTCGATGCCGATCGAAAGCCGCACCGTGTCCGGTCCTGCGCCGGCCTTGACCTTCTGCTCGTCGGAAAGCTGGCGGTGCGTGGTCGAGGCCGGGTGGATGACCAGCGACTTGGTGTCGCCGACATTGGCCAGGTGCGAGAACAGTTCGAGCGCCTCGACGAATTTGACGCCGGCGTCATAGCCGCCCTTGAGAGCGAAGGTGAACACGGCGCCGGCGCCAAGTGGTGAGTATTTCTTCTGCAGGGCGTTGTTCTTGTCGCTGGGCAGGCCGGGATAGTTCACCGAGGCAACCTTGGGGTGGTTGGACAGCCAGGCAGCAACCGTCACGGCGTTGTCGCAGTGGCGCTGCATGCGCAGCGGCAAGGTTTCCAGGCCGGTCAGGATGAGGAAGGCATTGAACGGCGAGATCGCCGGGCCGAGATCGCGCAGGCCGAGCACACGCGCGGCAATGGCGAAAGCGAAATTGCCGAAGGTTTCGTGCAGGACGAGGCCGCCATATTCGGGGCGCGGTTCCGACAGCATCGGATATTTGCCCGACTTCGACCAATCGAAGGTGCCGCCATCGACGATGGCGCCGCCGATCGAATTGCCGTGACCGCCGATGAATTTGGTCAGCGAATGGACGACGATGTCGGCACCATGCTCGATCGGCCGGATCAGGTAGGGCGAGGCCAGCGTGTTGTCGACGATCAACGGCAGGCCGTGCTTGCGTGCGATGTCGCCGATCTTCTCGATATCGACGAAGGTGCCGCCCGGATTGGCCAGGCTCTCGATGAAGAGAGCCTTGGTCCTGTCGTCGATCTGGCTTTCGAAGGTCGAGATGTCGTTGGTGTCGGCCCAGCGCACCTCCCAGCCGTAATTCTTGAAGGCATGGCCGAACTGGTTGATCGAACCGCCATAGAGCTTGTTGGCGGCAACAAAATTGTCGCCAGGCTGCATCAGATTGTGGAACACGATCACCTGCGCGGCATGGCCGGAGGCGACCGCAAGAGCCGCCGTGCCGCCTTCGAGGGCCGCCATGCGCTCTTCCAGCACCGCCTGGGTGGGGTTCATGATGCGGGTATAGATGTTGCCGAAAGCCTTCAGTCCGAACAGTGAGGCGGCATGGTCGGCATCGTCGAAGACGAAGGAGGTCGTCTGGTAGATCGGCGTGGCGCGAGCGCCGGTCGCCGGGTCGGGCTTGGCGCCGGCATGGACGGCGAGCGTGTTGAAACCTGGCGTGCGGGTCACTGAAAACCTCCCTGAAAAACCTTCTGAAATTCGCCGGGCATTCTTGGCGAAGCCCGGCCTCGAATGCAAAGAAGAAAATACCCTTCCGTGCAGGACCTTCTATCAAGCGGCAGGAAAATACGGCGTTTGCCGGAATAATTTTGCGCTTTCGCCCCTCGCCTATTTCTGGCGGACGCCAAAACTCTGGAAGCCAGAGCGCATCAGCGGCTTCTTCGACGACAGCACGCCGGAATTGACGCCGGTCCAGCCGATCTCGCCGGACAGCTTGCCATATTCGATTTTGGGGCAGCGGTTCATCACCACCTTGATGCCCGCGGCCTCGGCGCGCGCGGCTGCCTCGTCATGGCGCACGCCAAGCTGCATCCAGATGACTTTCGGCAGGGGATCGAGCCGCAACACCTCGTCGACGATGCCGGGCACTGCCGCCGGCGCGCGAAAAATGTCGACCATGTCGACCGGCTCCGGAATATCGGCGAGCCTGGCATAGGTCATCCGACCGAGTATCTCCTTGCCGGCCTGGCCGGGATTGATCGGGAACACCGAAAAGCCCTTGGCCAGCAGATATTTCAGCACGAAATAGCTTGGCCGCACATCATTGGCGGACGCGCCGACCATGGCGACGGTCTTCACCGAATTGAGGATGCCGGCGATGTAGGTGTTGTCGTAACTATCGTGGATCATGCCTCGTCCTCATACAACGCCTCGTCGAGAAAGCCATCCGGGTCATTGCTAAAATCGCGCAGCATGCGGAAGTGGTCCGTGTCGCGAAAGTCGGCGGGTTCCAGCCCGAACCGGCTGATGCGGAACAGCCGCGCGCCGGGACAGGCCATCAGCAGCGGCGAATGCGTCGCCATGATCACTTGCGCGGTGCCCGACTGGTCCATGCGCCGCAGCATCTTGAGCAGTTCGATCTGGCGCGTCGGGGACAGTGCGCTCTCGGGTTCATCGAGGATGTAGATGCCTTGCCTGCGGCAGCGCTCCTCGAAAAATCGGATAAAGCCCTCGCCATGCGACCAGGACAGGAAGTCCGGCGGCGCCCCGCCAGACTCCAGCGCTGCCTGATCGAGATAGCGGGCCACGGAGTAGAAGGATTCGGCACGAAAGAACCAGCCGGCGGTGACTTTCGGCAGCCAGTGACCGCGGAATGTGTTGGCCAATGCAGCACCACTCTTGTCGATGGCGCTGGAATGGTCCACCGGCCGATAGCCCTTGCCGCCGCCGACCTCATCATAGCCGGCCAACGCGCCGATCGCCTCGAGCAGCGTCGATTTGCCGGTGCCGTTCTCGCCGACAATGATGGTGATCGGCGTGGTGAATTCGAGCTCGAACTCATGGCCGCGAAACAGCGGCAGGTTCCAGGGATATTTTTCCCAATCCTCGACCCGCGCGGGATCAAGCAGGATACGCTTGAGGTAGGGAGCTTTGAGCCGCGTCAGCTGCTTGCGATGGGCCATCAGCCGGGGAGCGAAATCGTGCCGTCTTCCGCGATCGGAAAGGCCGGATTGTGCGCCACTTCCCAGACATGCCCGTCGGCGTCGGCGAAGTAGCCGTACCAGCCGCCCCAAAAGGCCCGGCCGGCCGGCTTGACGATGCGGCCGCCGGCTTTTTGCGCCCTGGCGAGCACGTCGTCGACTTCGGCGTCGGAGCGGGTGTTGTAGGCGAGGTAGACCGCCGATGGCGCCGCGGCGAAGGCAATGCCGGAATCCTCTTCTGCGCTGGCACGTGGGAACAGGCCAAGAATGACGCCGCCCATCTGGAAGAAGGCGACACCGTCGGTGATACCGGCATGCCGCTTCAAGCCCATCGCCTCGTAGAAGCGCACCGCACGGTCGAGATCGTCGGTAGCAATGGTGATGATGGAGATGCGCGGTTCCATGACGTTCTCCTTACTCGTCCTTCCATTCCGGCTTGCGCTTGCCGATGAAGGCACCGATGCCCTCCTCCGCGTCGCGTGCCAGCATGTTCTCAACCATGATCCGGCCCGTATAGGCATAGGCGTCCGCCAGGCCCATCTCGGCCTGCGCGTAAAAAGCCTCCTTGCCGGTCTTGACCACCAAAGATGATTTGGAAGCAATGGTTTGCGCGTATTTGGTGACAATCTGATTCAGATATTCGCGCGGCACGACACGGTTGACCAGGCCGAATTCCTTGGCGGTCGCCGCATCGATCGTCTCGCCGGTCAGCAGCATCTCCATCGCATGCTTGCGCGAGACATTGCGCGACAGCGCCACCATCGGCGTCGAGCAGAACAGGCCGATGTTGACGCCCGGCGTGCAGAAAGTCGCCTCATGCGAAGCGATCGCCAGGTCGCAGCTGGCGACCAGCTGCAGCCCGGCGGCGGTGGCCAGGCCGTCGACTTCGGCGATGACAGGCAAGGGATGGCGCACGATGGCCTGCATCAGCGTCGCACAAGCGGCAAACGTCTCCGCGAAGAAGGCCTTGCCATGATCGGCGTCAGTGCGGCGCGCCGTCATTTCCTTGAGATCATGGCCGGCGCAGAACACCTTGCCGGATGCCGACAAAACGATCACGCGAGCCGCCTTATCGGCCTTGGCGCGCTCGAGTTCGGCCGTCAGCGCCGCCATCACCGCCAGCGACAGGGCGTTGGCGGGCGGATTGGCGAGTGTGAGGCGCAGCACGCCCTTGTCCAGTCGTGCAACAACCGGACCCTCAACGGCGGCAGGCTTGATGGCAAGGATTTCGGCCATGGATAAGGTCTCCGCGATTCCGCTGGGGCTGCCAGAGTATCTAATACCGGATCAGGTTTCGTCCAACACCGATCGCTTGCACCAGGGGACGAAGATTGTCAGAAATGCCGCGCCGCGCCCATACAGGTAGGCCAAAAACGAGAGACCGACATGCCCGCCCAAACCAATTTGAAGCCGGTGCTGACCGCGCAACAAGTCAATGCGCTGCTGGAGACCGTCTATCCGCAGCTCAATGAGCAGTTCAAATATTTCGAGGCGATCGACGTGTTCCCCGGCGGCTGCACCGTGCGGCTCAACGCCGGCGAGCGGCACTTGCGTCCGGGCGGCACCGTATCCGGCCCTTCGCTGTTCACGCTGGCCGACATTGGCGGCTACGTCTGCGTGCTCAGCCATGCCGGGCCGGATGCGCTTTCCGTTACCGTCAACCTCGACATCAATTTCGTGCGCAAGGCCGAGGCCGGACCGATCGATGGCCATTGCCGCATCCTGAAGCTCGGAAAGAGCCTGATGGTGTTCGACATCGACATCGTCGCCGGCCCGGACCGGCACACTGTGGCGCACGCCACCGGCACCTATTCGATCCCGCCAAAGCGAAATGGCGATGTGGTAAAATAATACCTTTTAACTAAACTATTGTTTTTGCAGTACTTTACCTGCTATCCACCGTTTCGTGCACCTTGACGCCACAAACACCCTCGCCTATAAGCCCATCACGAAGCAGCGGCCCGCAAAGGCCGCCGTTTTGTTATTGGCGGCGGGCAGCGTCCTTCCGACAATCCAAGCAACAAGAAACGCCTTCCCTCGTGAAGGTCAGAACCGAGAGCAGAAAACATGACAACCTTTTCGCAGAAGCCTGCGGATGTGGTGAAGAAGTGGATCCTGATCGACGCCGAAGGTCTCGTCGTCGGTCGTCTGGCCACCGTCATCGCCAATCATCTTCGCGGCAAGCACAAGCCGACCTTCACCCCGCATGTCGACGACGGCGACAACGTCATCGTCATCAATGCCGACAAGGTGGTGTTCACCGGCAAGAAGTTCACCGACAAGGTCTATTACTGGCACACCGGCCACCCAGGCGGCATCAAGGAGCGCACCGCGCGCCAGCTGCTCGAGGGTCGTTTCCCCGAGCGTGTCGTCGAGAAGGCCGTTGAGCGCATGGTCCCGCGTGGCCCGCTCGGCCGTCGCCAGATGAAGAACCTGCGCGTCTATGCAGGTGCCGAGCATCCGCATGTCGCCCAGCAGCCCGTCGTGCTCGACGTGGCCAAGCTGAACGCCAAGAACAAGAAGGTCGCATAAGATGGCTGAGCTTTCCTCGCTCGCAGAACTGGGCGCCGCCACCGGCAACACCAATACCCAGCCGGCGGCCCCCGTCCACGTCCAGAAGCTCGACAAGTCGGGCCGCGCCTATGCCACCGGCAAGCGCAAGAACGCCATTGCGCGCGTCTGGGTGAAGCCGGGTTCCGGCAAGATCATCGTCAACGACAAGGAATTCGCGACCTATTTCGCGCGTCCGGTCCTGCAGATGATCCTCAACCAGCCGATCGTCGCCTCCAACCGCGCCGGGCAGTACGACATCGTCGCGACAGTTGTCGGCGGCGGTCTCTCCGGCCAGGCTGGCGCCGTGCGTCACGGTATCTCCAAGGCGCTGACCTACTACGAGCCGACGCTGCGCGCCGTGCTCAAGAAGGGCGGCTTCCTGACCCGCGACAGCCGCGTCGTCGAGCGCAAGAAGTACGGCAAGGCGAAGGCCCGTCGTTCGTTCCAGTTCTCGAAGCGCTAAACGCTCCGCAGCTTCAGACCATCGAAAGGCCGCCTCCGGGCGGCCTTTTTGTTTGCGGCTCGGCAGTCACCCCATCCGCGCCTGCGGCGCGACCTCCCCTCGACGGGCAGGTCGGCGCGTAGTGCCGGTGGGGTGATGGCGCCGTCACAAAACAGGTCAGGCCTTGCCGCCCTTGATATAGTCGATGAACGCCCGCAGCGGGGCCGGAACCAGGCGCCGGCCGGGATAATAGAGGAACGGTCCGGGAAAACTCGGCCACCACGGTTCGAGAATGGGCTCAAGCGCGCCGCTTTCGAAGTAAGGGCGAAGCCAGCCCTCGAAGAGGCCGATGATGCCTGTGCCCGCGATGGCCGTATCGACGGCAAGATCGGTCGCGCCGCCGATGCGCACGATCAGCGGCCCTGTCGGATCGACCCGCACCACCTCACCGTCGCGCTCGAACTCCCAGGGCAGCATCGCACCGCTGGCAAAGCGCCCGCGCACGCAAGAGTGGCCAAGCAGATCGCTCGGGTGTTGCGGTCGCCCATGGCGAGCAAGATAGGCAGGGCTGGCGGCGGTGGCGAAGCGCTGCACGCGCGGTCCGATCGGCACCGCGATCATGTCCTGCTCCAGCCGCTCATCATAGCGGATGCCGGCGTCGCACCCGGCCGCCAGCACATCGACGAAGTTCTCATCGGCGATCACCTCCAGCCGGATGCCGGGATAGGCGGCGAGGAAACCCGGCACGATATCGGGCAAGATCAACCGCGCGGCGCTGACCGGCACATTGAGACGCAGCGAGCCCGCCGGCCTGTCGCGAAAGCCGTTCACCACGTCCAGCGCCGCCTCCACCTCCGACAGCGCCGGGCCGAGCCGCTCCAGCAGGCTGAGGCCCGCCTCGGTGGGAACAACGCTGCGCGTCGTGCGATTGAACAACCTGACGCCAAGCTGCACTTCCAGGCGACGCACCGCCTCACTCAACCCGGAGGCGCTGCCGCCGCTCGCACGCGCGCCATCGCGAAAACCGCCGGCGCGCGCCACCGCCACGAAGGCGTTCAGATCGCTGAGGTCCATCATTGTTCGCCATTCCGCACGGCCTGTGTGGATTGTACCGGATTATCACGAGGTTGGGCAGCGCCTATCTCTGCCTCCTCAAAGGAGATCAATCATGTCCAACATCCAACAATCCGGCACCTTTAAGCTCGGCAGTCATACCGTGAAGCGGCTCGGCTACGGCGCCATGCAGCTCGCCGGTCCCGGCGTTTTCGGACCGCCTAGGGACCATGACGCGGCATTGGCCGTGCTGCGCGAGGCGATTGCGCAGGGGATCGACCATATCGACACCAGCGACTTCTATGGCCCGCACGTCACCAACCTTTTGATCCGCGAAGCGCTGGCGCCCTACCCTGACGATCTCGTCATCGTCACCAAGACCGGCGCCCGGCGCGGCGCGGATGGATCGTGGTTGCCGGCCTTTTCTGCCGAAGCGCTGACCCAGGCGGTGCATGACAATCTCAGCAATCTCGGGCTCGATGTGCTCGACGTCGTCAACCTACGCATCATGTTCGATACCCATGGTCCAGCCGAGGGATCGATCGAAGCGCCGCTCACCGTGCTGGCCGAGCTTCAACAACAGGGCCTGGTCAGGCACATAGGATTGAGCAACGTGACGCCGGCCCAGATCGCGCAAGGACGCGGGATCGCCGAGATCGTCTGCGTGCAGAACCAGTACAATCTTGCGCATCGCGGCGACGACGCCCTGATCGACGATCTTGCCCGCGACGGCATTGCCTATGTGCCGTTCTTCCCGCTCGGCGGCTTCAACCCGCTGCAATCCTCCACCCTGTCGGACGTCGCAACGCGCCTCGGCGCCACGCCAATGCAGGTTGCGCTCGCCTGGCTGCTGCGCCGCGCGCCCAACATCCTGTTGATCCCCGGTACATCGTCGGTCGGGCATCTCAGGGAGAACCTCGCGGCTGCCGAACTGGTACTTTCAGATGATGTGCTGGGAGAGTTGGATGGGATGGCGACGGCGGCTTGAGGCGCAGGACCTGCATGCAGCTATGGAAGCTAAGGCCGTCTTCGGACGGCCTTTTTAGGGCTCGGCAGTAACCCCGCCCGCTTCGCGCCGACCTCCCCATCAAGGGGAGGTGGGGCGCCGCGCTTTACATCCAGACTACTACCTGGTCGTGCAGGCCCCCGGCGGATCGAAAATAGCCGCGACCTCCTACCTCCCCTCGATGGGGAGGTCGGCGCGCAGCGCCGGGTGGGGTGATGGCGCCGGCGTTCCCAAGGTGGGGTGACTGCGCCAGCATCGGATTGCTAATTGATACTGGCCGTATTCGCCGGCTCAACGGGCCGCGCCTCGTCCGCATAGGGCACGCGAAAACCATTCGCCGCCAGCCAGCCGATGGCCGCCTTCGGCTCGTCGGTCTGGATGATGGTGGCGCCGCGATCGGCCCAGAAACCCCAGGCTTCGCGCGGCAGGCTGGCCTGTATGGCCAGTTCGTCACCGCGGCCGCCCGCCAGGAAGCCGCCCGGTTTGTTGGCGATGGCGTAGGTGTCGGCCCAGATGTGCCAGTTGCCCCTGACCGCGGCCGCGCGCATGCGCGTGCTGAACAGCGGCCCGCCGGCTTCGGTCAGCGTGTCGGCGCCTGCCCGCCAGTTGATGAGCTCGATCGCGCGCGGCGAAAAGGCATGGTCGACCGTCCGGGCGAAGCCGGCATCACGCACCGCATCATCGGCGATGATCGGCATGAACTGGAAGCCGCCGCCGATAGCGGCCATGGCGGCCTTAACCGTGGTGATCCTGGCCTGGTTCCACAAATTCTCCTTGACGATGACCTGCTCGGCCAAGCCGAGATCGCGAGCCACCGCGATCATGCCCGAGAGGTCGCCGACGTCGAGCTTGTTGTCGAGGTTGATGAGGATCCTGTCCCTGGTTGCCATGAGCATCTCGCGCAGCGTCGAAACCGTCTCATTGGTGACGGCGCCGGTGCCCTCGATCACCAGCCTGCAGGTCTTCAGTTCGGCCAGTGTGTATTTGACCACCTCGCCCTTGCAGGTCGTGGTGCGGTCGAGCCAGCTGTCATGCATGACGACGAACTCACCGTCCTTCGAGCGCCTGATATCGACCTCGACGATTTCTGCGCCCATCGCGATCGCCCCCTCCACGGCGGCAATCGAATTTTCCGCGTAGAGCGTCTTGCCCGCCTGCATGCTGCCGGCGCGATGCGCGACCACCATGACGTGGTCGCGCCACTGGTTGGCGTGCTCGAAGCGGTCAAGAATCTGCCTGGCGCGGGTCTCGCCGGCCAATGACTGGCCAGAAAAGGCCGCAAGTGCCGAGGAAAACAGAAGGCTCAGCCAGATGGTCCGCATCGAGAATCGCTCCTTGCCGGATCGAAATCGGGATAGGCGACCCTCGTGACATCCAGGTGAACGAAGCCGGCTAGCGGTTGTTCGCGGGGAGTGCGCGTCAGATGCGTTTTGAGAGCCTGCGGAACCACGCCATGGCCGGCATCTCAATGAGGCGCCAAGTGATCCAGGAGGCGGCAATGGTGGCGGCGAGCATGACGGCGATTGCCACCGCTCCCATCCAGCCGGCACCGAAGCCGGTGGCAGGCTGGCCGCGCAGCGTGAAGTCGCCGATCAGGCCGAGGCCGAGCTTGCGCTCGACGAGCCCGGCGACGTTGATCATGCGCGCCTGAACGAAGACGTGGACCATGTAGATCGAGTAGGACAGCGCGCCGAGGGTCAGCATGAACGGGGCTCTCAGCAAGGCGCTGATCCAGCCGCCTTCATGGGCGAACAGAAACAGCGCCAGCGCGAACACCAGGGGGGCCGCGATGCCAAAATCATTGTCGCCCGCCAGCGAGACGAAAAGCACGATGACCGCCACCATGACGATCTCGGCAAGGGTCCAGGCCATCCGCGGGCCACTCCTGGCGAGGACCTGTCGCGCCCCTGCAATGGAATCATGCTGAAACCAGGCCAGCAAGGCGCCGAGCGAGAAGCCATACAGGCAGCGGATGAAGCCGAAATCGAAGGACACATCCATATGATGGGTCGAGAAGCCGAGCAGGAACAGCGGTGCGGTGACGGCGGCGGCAACGAACCATATCCAGGCGCGCGCGCCGGCGACGAAGACCACGCCGGCAAACAAGAGATAGGCGAAGAACTCGGCCGAAATGCTCCAGCTCGGCGCATTCCAGGTCAGCTGATCCTCGAAGCCGACACCCTGGAGCAGGAGAAGATTGGCAAGCAAACTCTTGAGATCGAAGCCGCCGGTGAAGGGAGCAGCCCCGGTTCCATGCAGTTGCGGCAGCATCAGCCGCAGCAGCTCGAAGCCGGCAAAGGCGGCAAGCATGAGCAGGTGCAGCGGGTAGATGCGGCCGAAACGGACCAAGGCGAAGCGCGCGACCTGTTCCGGCTGGTTCAGCCGATCGCCGTAGCTGCTGGCGATGACGAAGCCGGAAAGGACGAAGAAGAAATCGACGAACAGGTAGGACGAACCGATGAAGGCGCTTTGCGAAATCGTCGAAGCGGTCGGAAAGTGAAACAGCGCCACCAGAAGCGCGCAGATGCCACGCCACGAATCGAGCACCAGGAAGCGTTCACCGGCGACCGTGCCGGTGTGGGTCGACGCCGCGGCACGGGTGGGGTTGAGAAACGCGGTCTGCGTCATGATGATACAATCCTGTCTTGCCGTGGCACTCGGGCAGCGCCATTCCGTCTCGCCAAGCTGTGACTGGCATCTTCCGTGCCGGTTCTGTAGTTGTTGCAACCCGATGAAAAACGAGGATCCGTAATGGCGAACAACAACATCGACAACGCCTTCACCGCCCGTTCCAAAACGGGCGCCGCGTTCGAGCCGACCTATTCCGGCGCGCTGTCGTTCATGCGGCGCAAATACACCAAGGACGTGAAGGGCGCGGATGCTGTGGTATGGGGTATTCCCTTCGATGCCGCCGTCACCAACCGGCCGGGCGCCCGCTTCGGGCCGCAAGCCATCCGCCGTGCCTCGGCGATCCTCGACAACGACCCGCAATATCCGTTTTCACGCGATCTGTTCGAGCATCTGGCGGTCGTCGACTATGGCGATTGCCTGCTCGATTCGGGCAATCATCAGAAGACACCCGGCACGATCGAACGTGAAGCGGCCAAGATCCTGAAGTCGGGCGCCTTCCTGCTGACGCTCGGCGGCGATCATTTCGTCACCTGGCCGCTGCTCAAGGCGCATGCCGCCATCCATGGTCCGCTCGCCTTGGTGCAGTTCGACGCCCATCAGGACACCTGGCCGGACGACGGCAAGCGCATCGATCACGGATCCTTCGTAGGCCGTGCCGTCAAGGAAGGCATCATCGATCCCGACCGCTCGATCCAGATCGGCATCCGAACTCATGCGCCCGACACGTTCGGCATCAAGATCCTCCATGGCCATGAAATCGAGGAGATGCGGGCGTCCGATATCGCCTACGCCATCGTTGACCGCACCGGCGGCAAGAAGACCTATCTCACCTTCGACATCGACTGCCTCGATCCGGCCTATGCGCCGGGAACCGGCACGCCGGTCGCCGGCGGACCGTCCTCGGCGAAAATCCTGTCAACGCTGCGCCAGCTCAACCAGATCGATATTGTCGGCGCCGATGTCGTAGAGGTTGCGCCGGCCTATGATCACGCCGATATAACGGCGATCGCCGGCTCGATGGTGGCCATGCAATATCTCGGCCTGCTGGCTGAGCGAAAGGCCCGGCTTGAAGAGTTGAACAACGGCAACCACAATGGTGCCGCAGTGATTCAAGGTCAGGGCATATAGTGTTGAAATACCAAGGAATTTGATCAACCCATGAAACCGAAAATCTTCATCGACGGCGAACACGGCACCACAGGCCTGCAGATCAGGGCGCTGCTTACCGAGCGCAGTGATCTGGAGATCATTTCCATCCCGACCGAACGCCGCAAGGAAACGGCGGCACGCGCCGAGTTCCTCAACGCCGCCGATGTCGCGATCCTGTGCCTGCCCGACGACGCGGCGAAGGAAAGCGTCTCGCTGATCGCCAACGACACCACCAAAGTCATCGATGCGTCGACCGCGCATCGCGTGGCGGAAGGCTGGGCGTATGGTTTCGCCGAGATGGACAAGGACCAGGCAAAGGCGATCGCCTCGGCAAAACGCGTCGCCAATCCAGGCTGCTGGCCGCAGGGACCGATCGCCACGCTGCGGCCGCTGGTCACATCAGGCCTGCTGCCGGCGGATTTCCCGATCACCGTCAACGGCATTTCGGGCTATTCGGGCGGCGGACGGCCGATGATTGAGGACTATGTCGCCAAGGGCGAGGACGCCTCGGAATTCCTGCCCTACGGCCTCACCCTTCAGCACAAGCACGTGCCGGAATTGAGGGCCTATGCCAGGCTGTCGCATGATCCGATCATGCAGCCGGCGGTCGGCAATTTCGCGCAAGGCATGATCACCGTCGTGCCGTTGCAGCTTGGCGGCCTCGACCATGTGCCGACCGGTGCGGAACTGCATGCGGCGATTGCCGACCATTTCGCCGCTATCAAGGGCGGCGTGGTCGAGGTGGCGCCCTATGCGCATTCGGAGCGCATGCCGGAGATCGATCCCGAGGTCTACAACGGCACCAACCGGATGAAGGTCTATGTCTTCGCCAATGACAAACGGGCGCAGGCCCTGCTGCTGGCGGTCTACGACAATCTCGGCAAGGGTGCCTCGGGCGCCGCCGTGCAGAACATGGATCTGATGCTCGGCCTCTGATGGACACGCCCGCCTTTCCGGCGCGCTGGAAAGTCAGCGCACCCGAACTCATTGCCGAGACCTTTTCGAGCCGCATCTGGAAGGTTTTGCGCGCAGACGGCTCGCCGGCGATCGTCAAGGCGCTCAAGCCTTTCGACGACGTCGCCGACGAGTTGCGCGGCGAGCATTATCTCGCCTGGCGACGCGGCGAAGGCGCGGTGCGCCTGCTCGGCCGCGACGGCCACAGCATGCTGCTCGAATATGCCGGTGAGACCTTGTTGGAGCAGGTGCTCGACCAACAGGGCGACAACGCCGCCACCGAAATCGCGGCCGAGGTGATGGCGAAACTATTTTCACAGGGGAAAGACCCCTTCCCGCCCGAGCTTCAGCCGCTCCGGGAACGGTTTTCAAGCCTGTTCAAGAAGGCGACAATCGACCGCGATTCGGGCCATGACAGCCTCTATGTCGAGGCCGCCATCATCGCCGATCGACTGCTGGCCAATCCGCACGATATCAGGCCCCTGCACGGCGACCTGCATCACGAAAACATCCTGCACGGGCCGCGCGGCTGGCTGGCGATCGATCCGAAGGGCGTTCTCGGCGACCCCGGCTTCGACGCCGCGAACATGTTCTACAACCCGCTCGACCGGGACGAGCTTTGCCTCGATCCGGAGCGGATCGCGCATATGGCCGAGATCTTCGCCAAAACACTGGGCCAGACGCCACCAGCCGTCCTTGATCATGCCATCGCCTATGGTTGCCTGTCGGCTGCCTGGCATCATGAGGACGACAATGAGGTCGAGGAGAGCCGCGAATTGTCGATCGCCGAGGCGATCCGGGCGGTGCGGGCAAGCTTCTGATCGCGGGCTGCGGCGCGGTAATCGCTTGTTCACAGCGATGGGCTACTGACTGGCCTCGGCTCCACTTCGGGATTTGTCATGGTCAGCGCGATTTCGGGTTCCTCCCAGGCAGCCCAGTATTCCTCGTCGAGTTCCTCGAGCAATGCAGCCCAGGAGGCCGCGCTCGAAAAGCAGATCCAGGACCTGGAAGACCAGGCCAAGGCGATCACGGATCAGGTAAAGGCTGCCCAGGTGCAGCAGGATATCGCCGTGGCCCAGGCCAGGCTCGATGCGCTCAAGGCCGCCGACAAGGTAGCCAAAGCCGCTCAGGACCAGTCCGCGCCGTCCGCCGCGGCGTTGCGGCAGGCGGAATTCGATGGCGAGAAGACGACATCTACAAACGAATTCTGGATGTAGTTGGCCGATCGGTTCGAGGTCAGGCCCTGCGTGCGATTTCGTGCGGCAAGGGATAGGCGCCCTTGGTGCCGCGCCAATGGGCGGCTGCAAACCCCAGGACGATGAGCGCAAATCCCTGATGGGTCAGCGCCATATGCAGCGGCACATGCATCAGCAGCGTGCCGATGCCGATCGAGGCCTGCACCAGCACCAGTAGAAACAGCAGCGTCGCGCGGCGCGCATGCGTCGAGCCTGGCAGCCGCCGGCGCGTGGCGATCATGTGCCACAACGCCACGACGAATACCGTGTAAGCGCCAAGCCGATGGACGAACTGCACCGTCTTCGGGCTCTCGAAAAAATTGCGCCATGCCGGCTCGAGGATCAGCAGATCGCCCGGGATGATCTTGCCGTCCATCAACGGCCAGGTGTTGTAGCTGAGGCCGGCATCAAGCCCGGCGACCAGGCCGCCGAGATAGATCTGGATCAGCGCCAGCAGCACGATGAAGCCGGCCAGCCTCTGCGTCGACCGATCGGCGGCGGGTTCGGAATGCGGCGCCAGTCCGCGCGCGACCACCATGGTGGCGGTGAAGATCAGCGCGGCAAGCGTCAGGTGGGTCGCCAGCCGGTACTGGCTCACGGACACACGGTCGACCAGTCCTGAAGCCACCATCCACCAGCCGATGGCGCCCTGCAGGCCGCCAAGCAGGAGAATGCCCACGAGTTTCGGGCCCAGGCCGCGCTCGATGCGGCGCGTCGCCCAGAAAACCAGCAGCGGCAACGCAAAGACCAGACCGACGCTGCGCGCCAGGATGCGGTGCGCCCATTCCCACCAGAAGATAGACTTGAAGGCCTCGATGCTCATGCCCTTGTTGAGCTCGGCATATTGCGGGATCTGCTGGTAGAGCTGGAATTCCTCTTGCCACTCGGCATCGTTGAGCGGCGGGATCACGCCGTGGATCGGTTTCCACTGCGTAATCGACAGGCCGGAATCGGTCAGCCTGGTGGCGCCGCCGACCAGCACCAGCGCAAACAGCACCAGAAGCACCACATAGAGCCAGCCGCGCAGCAGCGCCCGGTTATGCAGGTCGCGGTCGCGGGCAACGTATGGCGCGGCAGCTGATATGGCAGCCATGATCTTGTCCCGGCAGGTTGATTTGGCGGATTGGTGGACCATCGCACCCGTGCTGGCAAGACCATACGGCGCGGCACGCCGTCGCGCCGCGTCTCACCGGTTGCACAGTCTCGCCTCAAGGCCTATGCGAGGCCAATACCCCTTGAGCCGGCCAGGCCGCCTGTGCGAATTCCGGCATGCTCGATCAGGAGACCAACCATGCCCCTGCGCCTGAAAAAGCTGATCGGAATGCTTCTGCTGGTGGCGCTGGTCATCATCTATGCGCTGGTCGCATCGATCTTCGCGGTCGCCCGGCTCTCGGAGTCGGGTCCGTGGGTGCATTTCCTTTTCTTCCTGCTCAGCGGCCTGCTCTGGGTGCTGCCGGCAATGGGCATCATCAAATGGCTGATGCTGGAGCCGAGGGCCAAGCGCTAGGGGAAACCGCCAGCGTCAGATGGTGACGACCATCTTGCCGGCATTGGCGAGCGGCGTCGTCACGCCCGACAGCATGGTGCGGATGTGGGCGAGGCTCTGGTAGCGGCCGTTGACGGAAATGCGCGGCAAGGCATGCAGGAACCCGGCATGCTCGGCGCGCAGCACGCCGTGGCGCGTCGTCACGGCGGAGGTATAGCCTGCGTCGCGGGCAAAGCCCACTTCGCGGCAGCCGACGGCGCTGGCATAGCCATAGGGATAAGCGAAATGGCGGGGCTCTTCGCCCAGTTCGGCCCGCAACATGGCGCGCACGGCGCCGACCTCGTGCCGGGCATCGGCTTCGGAAAGCCGCTTCAGATTGCTGTGGTTGATCGTATGGGCGCCGATCGTCACCAGCGGACGCGCGGCGATGCGGCGGATTTCATCCCAGTTCATCAATGTGCGCAAGCGTGGGCCGTCGGAGTCGATGCCGTTTGCGCGAGCTAGGTCACGCAACACAGCCTGCAGGTCCTCCTCGCGGATTTCGGCGGTGAGATAGGCGTGCAGGCGTGCATTGGCCTGCAATTTCTTCGCGGGGGTCGAGCAATCGATCGTCAGCGGACCCTTCGGCCGCGTCAGCGTCAAGGTATCGCGCGCGTTGACGATGTCCTCGACTACATCCCACCACAGGTCGGCTGTGCCGTTGATCAGCCCGGGTGCGACATAGATGGTGATCGGCGCGCCGTGCTTCTCGAGCACCGGCAGCGCCTCGACCATGTTGTCGCGATAGGCATCGTCGGCGGTGATGGTGGCAAACTGACCGCCTTTGCCGCCAGCCTTGATGCACTCCACCGCTTCGTCCATGGAGACGAAGGCATAGCCATGCGCCTTCATGTCGGCGATCATGGCGTCAAGGAAGCCGGGCGCGATATTCAGATGCCGGTTGACGCTGTCCGGCTTTTCCGGCGTCGCGGTAACACGGTGCAGCATCAGGATGGCGCCAATGCCGCCGATGAACGGCTTGGCCAGCGGTGCAAGGCCGGTATAGCGGGCGACGTTCAGCGCCAGTTTCCGGATTGCCTCCCCGCCGTCGATCATTCATTCACCTTTTGCGCCTAGGCTGATCCAAGCACGGAATGCGCCTATGCGAACCCCCAAATCGCGATCAATACGCCCTAAGGATTGAGGTATGGTTGACGCAACCGCGTCATTTGACGGCAATCGGCTTGCGGCGACCGAGGCATCGTCGCGCGCCTTGCCACGGGACCATGCCGGCCTGTCGATTTCAGTGGCGTCCACGGACGGCCTCGCGGCCTATGCCGAGTTCTGCCGCTCGGCTCTGTTTGGGCCGGCGCAGAGTGCTGCCTGGGTCCAGAATTGGGCGGGCGAGACACGACCGGACCTGCTCGTCACGACGCTGAGTGCCGAGGGCAAACCGGTTTTTTCGCTGGCGCTGGAAGTTTCCTCCAAGGGGCCGTTCCGGATCGCCCGCTTCATGGGTGGGCGCCACGCCAACGGCAATTTCGTCGCCGCGGACCCGGACTGGCTGGCCAAAGCGGATATACCGGCCCTCCGATCGGTGCTGGCGGCCATCGCCAAGGCACGCCCGGACATCGATCTGGTCGCGCTCGAGCGGTTGCTGCCCGATCTCGACGGCGTCGCCAATCCGCTCGCATCGCTTGACCATTTTTCCAGCCCCAATCTGTCGCTGGCCGTCGATCTCGCCGGCGGCTTCGATGCGCTGCTTTCCCGCGCGAGCGGCAAACGCAAACGCAAGAAGCACCGGTCGCAGATCCGGAAATTCGAGGCCGTAGGCAGCTATCGGCGCATCGAGGCCCGCACCCCCGACGAGGTGGACACGCTGCTCGACGCCTTCTTCGAGATGAAGGAGCTCCGCTTCCGCAAGATGGGCATCGCCAATGTTTTTGGCGACGCGCAGGTACGCGGCTTCTTCCGCGCGCTGTTCATGCATGCGCTTGCCGAGGACAAGCCTTCCTTCGTGCTGCACGGACTCGAGGTTGCCGGCAAGCTGCGCGCCATCACCGGTTCAAGCCGCTCGGGCAAACGCCTGATCTGCGAATTCGGAGCGATCGCCGAGGACGATCTCGGGCACGCCAGCCCCGGCGACTTCCTGTTCTTCGACAACATCCAGGAAGCCTGCGAGACCGGTTTCGAGGTCTATGACTTTTCGGTCGGAGATGAGCCTTACAAGCGGCTGTGGTGCGATATCGAAACGCGGCATTTCGAAGTGTTGGTCCCGTTGACCGTGAAGGGCCGCATGCTGGCGCTGACGCTTCGGCAAGGCGCGCGGCTGAAAGCCTTCATCAAGAACAGCCCGACGATCTGGAAGCTGACCAAGGTGCTGCGCCGCAAAGCCGCCGGCCAGGCAGCGCCCGCGGAGGAAGATAGCTAGCGCCATGAAGCCGATCATCCGCACACTGTCCCTGCAGGAACTGGCGCTTCTCGTCGACTGGGCGGCGGCGGAAGGCTGGAACCCAGGTCTTGAAGACCCGGCGATGCTCCAGGCGGCGGACCCCGAAGGCTTCATCGGCGCCTTTGTCGGCGACGACATGGCCGCGGCAATTTCGGCCGTGGCCTATGGAAGCGAATTCGGTTTCATCGGCCTCTACATCTCCCGGCCTGACATGCGCGGCATGGGCTACGGCAAGACGGTGTGGGACGCCGGCATGAAAAGGCTCGCTGGCCGGACCGTCGGCCTTGACGGCGTCGCCGAGCAGCAGGCCAATTACCGGCGCAAGGGCTTCGCACCGGCCTACGAGACCATCCGCTTCACCGGGCGCAAGGCAGGCCCGGCGGTCAGGGACGATGGGTTGCGGATGATTACGACGCAGCTCCTGTCCGATGTCATCGCCTATGACTCCTATTGTTTTCCGGCGCCCCGAGGCACCTTTCTGAAGCGATGGCTGCAGGAACCGCATCATGGGCTGGCGGCGATCGGTTCGCGCGGCGTGACCGGCTTTGGTGTGGCGCGCCGCTGTCGATCCGGCTTCAAGATCGGCCCGCTGTTTGCCGACGACATGGAAACCGCTTTGCAACTCCTGGAGGGACTGGCCGGTGCCTGTGAGGGCGGCGAGCTGCACATCGACGTCCCCGCCGACAACACCGGCTTCATAACTGCGCTCGATGCGGCCGGATTTGCGCCGACCTTCACCACCACGCGCATGTACAAAGGTCCTGCCCCGGAACTGGACCTGCAAAGGGTGTTCGGCGTAACGACTCTGGAACTGGGATAGATCGGGCGAACCGCTGAGCGGCTCCGCCAAACGATCCGCGGCTCTCTCAGGCGGCGGCAGTGCGCCGTCCCGGCACCGGATTGCCGGGCGGTTCGTGGCCGAGCGGCGTCACCAGCGTCAGGTCGGGGTAGCCGTTCTCGATCAGCTTGACCGCAGCCTGCGTCACCTCATCGTCGGCCTCCAGCATGGAGAGAAAGACCTCGGTGGCATCGCCGGTCAGGCGGCCGATGCCTTGCGCGTCGGCCGGTCCGCACTCGACCACGACGAGGTCGTAGGCTGTGGTCAGCGACTGCATGATGATCGGCAGCCGGTCGGCGGCACGCATGGCACGAACCGGATCGGCGGTGCCGACCGGAATGACGTGACAGTCCGAGTAGAGATCGGCATGGATGACGTCACTGAACTGCGCTTCCGAAGCGAGCAGGTTGGTGATGCCCGGGAAAAGGCCGCTGTCCAGCATCGGCCGCGAGGCGGCCCCCGACGCGGTGAGGTCCAGCAACAGCACGCGCAGGCCGGCGTCGGCGACCTCGCGCGCCACCAGGATCGCGGATGCAGCCGCCTCGTCGCCTTCCGGCGAGACGAATATGGCGCGCGCCGCACCGCTGGAGATCAGCTTTTCGGCAGCTTTCTCGATATCGATCTCGCCCAGGGTGGAACGCGCCGGTTCGGGCTCGACAGCCGTTTGCTCTGTCGCCGCAGTTGCGGGCATTGCGACCACATCCGGCGCCTCGGCCATGGCCGGCATCGCGGCGGCATAGGGCTCCGCATCGGCTTCATCCGCACGTTCAGGCAGTTCCTGGCGAATGACAGGGTCCCGCAGGATGACAGGCTCGTGGCGGACAAATGGCTCGGAGACCGGCGTCTGGGCCACATGGGGCATCGCCACCTCATCGATCCGTTCGAAACGGGAACCGCTCGCCGGCCGCATCGCGCGGCCTGAAAACAGCTCCCGCAGAAGCGTCACTATGGCCATGATCAGCAGCGATGCGGCGAAAGCCGCGCCGACGATCGGCCCGACCTTCGGGAAATAGGCCTCGGAGGGAACAGAAGCCTTCGAGGCGATCCGGGCGTCGACCGGCAGATAGTTGCGATCCTGGCGCGATGCCGCTTCGCGGTAGTTGGTCAGGTAGAGCTCGAGTTGCTGTCGCTTGGCGGTCGCGTCGCGCTGCAGTGCGTCCAGATCGACCTGCTGTTCGCCGGCCTGCGCCGAAGCGGCTTTCAACGTGTTGACGTCGGCGACAAGCTGGTTCTCGCGGGCCTTTGCCGTCTCGGCCTGCATCAACAGGCCTTTCATGATCTTCTGGGCCTCGCTGCGGATCTGTGCGTCGAGATCGGACAGCTGCGATTTCAGCGCGCGAATGCGCGGATGATTGCCAAGCAGTGTCGTCGACAGATCGGCGATGTTGGAGCGCAATTCGACCTGTCGCTCACGCAAGCGCTGGATCAGGTCCGACGACAGAACCTCCGGCACGGCATCCAGCGAACCGCCATTCTGCAGCGCCCTGCGCACACCGTCGGCGGTCGCTTCCGCAGCGGCGCGGTTGGCGCGCACTTTCGACAGTTCGCTCGACAGTTCTGAAAGCTGCTGGGTGGCCAGCACCGAATTGTTGCCACCCATCAGAAGATCGGACCGGGCGCGATAAGCGGCGACCTTCGCCTCGGCATCCTTGACCTGCCGCTGCAGGTCGGCGATTTCCGGCGCCAGGAAGTCCGCCGCGGCGCTGTTCGATTCGAGCTTGGCCGCCCCTTGCCCCGCTATATAGGCGGCGGCGATCGCGTCTGGTATGGCGGCCGCGAGCTTGGGATCTTCCGATGAGAACTCGATGGCAATGATGCGGGTCTTCTCGACGCCATAGACGTTGAGCTTCTCGTGCATTTTCTTGAGCACGCGCTCTTCCGTCGGAATTTCCATCGGGTCGCTTTTCAGGCCGACCAGGACCAGAGCGCGGCTCAGCGCCGACATGTCGAGCGCTTCATTGAACTCGGGCAGTTTTTCCAGACCGAGCTTTTGCGAGACCTGCTTGAGGATTTCGTTGGAGGAAATGATCTGGACCTGGGTGGCGACGCCCTGTTCGTCGAGAATAGGCTTGTCGGTGTCGTTGTTGTTGCTGGCCGGCCGCGTGTAGATGGATTCGCGCGGCGCGATCTCCACCTGCGTCTCGGCTTTGTAGTGCCGGGTTGCCAGCGAGGCGAAAGCGAAGGCCAGCCCGGTTGCCAACAGGACGACGAGGACTATACGCAGCCAGTTCCTCGCCAGGCTGGCGAAGAGCTGCCTGAGATCGACATCGACATCTGCGGCCGCGGACTGAACGGACATGCATCCCTACTCCGATACTGGGTCAGCACGCACCGTAAACAACTATGGTAACTCAGCCGTTAAGATCGTGGTAAGTTTCCGTTAGGGTTTACTGGCGGGTGACAAACAAAACCGCCAAAAATCACAAAAACTCTTGCCGATGCGCCACGTGTCGGCCGCTCCCTTTACCGGCCATTAACCCTAACAGGATGATAACGGACCTCGATCCCTAGAGTTGCTGCGACGTTGCAGCGACCAGTCGAAGGTACCTGTCCGGCCATGAAAAGCACTGCTTCCCTGTTTCGCGCGCTGCTTGCCGTATCGATGCTGGCTGGCTGTTCCAGCTACCGGCCGACGCCGGCCGCCTTCCATGAGGTGCTCGATCAGCCCTACCGTCTTGGCGCCGGCGACCGCGTCCGCGTGACCGTGTTCGAGCAGGACGGGCTGACCAACACCTACAGCGTCGATCAATCCGGCTATCTCTCCTTCCCGCTTGTCGGCGCCATACCAGCGCGCGGCCACACCGCGCAGCAAATGGAAAAGGAGATTGCCGACAAATTGCGGCAAGGCTATCTGCGCGATCCCGACGTTTCGGTCGAGATCGACCGCTACCGCCCGATCTTCGTCATGGGCGAAGTGGGTGCCGCCGGCCAATATTCCTATGTTCCCGGCCTGACGGTGCAGAAGGCGATCGCCATTGCCGGCGGCTTCACGCCGCGCGCCAACCAGGAAAGCGTCGACATCACCCGCGACATCAACGGCAAGGTGATGACCGGCCGCGTGGTCACCTCCGACCCGCTGCTGCCGGGCGATACGGTCTACGTCCGCGAACGTCTGTTCTGACAGATACCAAGTGGCGGACAGGCTCAGGATCGTCCATTGCTTTCGCTCACCCGTCGGAGGAATTTTCCGGCATGTGCGCGACCTGGCCGAGGCGCAGGTCGCCGCCGGGCATTCCGTCGGCATCGTCTGCGATTCGACGACAGGCGGCACGTTCGAGGAACATCTGTTCGAGCAGATGAAGGACTTGCTGGCGCTCGGCATTCATCGCACGCCGATGCAGCGCCACGTCGGTCCCGGCGACCTTGCCTCGGCCTGGCGCACGTACAGGATCATCAAGGAATTGCGGCCGGACGTACTGCATGGGCACGGCGCCAAGGGTGGCGCCTATGCCCGTCTGTTCGGCTCATTGTTGCGGGTATCAAGGTCTCGCGTAGCCCGCCTTTATTCGCCGCATGGCGGCTCGCTCCACTATGACGAGAACACGACCACCGGAAAGCTGTTCTTCGCGCTCGAGCGCTTCATGGCTCGCTTCACCGACTATCTGCTGTTTGTCTCGGACTATGAGCGGCGGACCTATCGCCACAAGGTAGGCGAGCCGCCCATTCCCAACACCCTCGTCTATAACGGCCTGCGCGCCACTGAATTCGAGCCGGTGATCACCGCGCCGGACGCAGCCGACCTGCTTTATATCGGCATGATGCGCGACCTGAAGGGACCGGACATCTTCATCGACGCATTGGCGCTCGCCGGCCCGCGGTTCGGCCGCGCGCTGACCGCGGTGATGGTCGGCGACGGCGACGACCTTCCGCGTTACCACGGGCAAGTGAAACGCCTCGGGCTCGAGCGCCATGTCCGCTTCCTGCCGCCGATGCCGGCCAGGGAGGCCTTTGCCCTTGCCGCGCTTATCATCGTTCCCTCGCGCGCCGAAGCCATGCCCTATATCGTCCTGGAAACGCTTGCCGCGGGAAAGTCGATGATCGCAACCGCGGTCGGCGGCATTCCGGAGATATTCGACACCGGTTCCCCCGCCCTGATCCGACCTGACCCGATCGAGCTCGCGGACAGGATGAGCCAGGCGCTGGCCGACCCGGCCGCCTATCGCGACCTGATGCCCGATAGCGCCAACCTCAAGGCACGCTTCGGCGCCGATGTGATGGCCGCCGACATCGAGAAGGCCTATTTCGCCGCGCTCGACACGTAGGCGCAGGACCAAGCCGTTCCAAAGCCGTGCGTTGTTTCAAGGGTTTCTTAGCTCTCTTTTGCTATGACCGGGGGGAAGCTTGCGGAAAGCCCTCATGAACGAGATCGACCCCGCGCGCCGCTTTTCAGCAGAGGCGGTGCGTAAATTCGACGGCCCGGCCGACGGCGACACGCCAAGCGGCATGAACGATGTCGCCCGCCAGGTCGCCTCGCAGTACAGGCGCGATACGATGTCGCCGATCATGGTCAGCGGTGTCCTGCGCATGGTCGAATTCGGCTTGCTGTTCCTGTCCGGACTCGCCGTCTATTTCCACTATGTCGGGTTCTTCAACTATCTCGCCTGGCAATATCCGGTGACGATCGCAGCGGGCTCGTTCCTTGCCGTGGTGCTGTTCGACGTCACCGACTGCTACCAGATCGTCGCCCTGATGCGGCCCATCGCCAATTTCGGCCGCGTGCTGCTCGTCTGGGCCGGCACTTTCGCACTGATGGCGCTGACGGCATTCGTCATGAAGATGTCGCAGGACTATTCGCGCCTATTGTTCGGCAGTTGGTTCGTCATCGGCTTCGTTCTCATCTTCGGCCTCAGGCTGGTGATGTCGAAGCTGATCCGGGCCTGGGCGCGCGATGGCCGCATGGAGCGGCGCGCCGTCATCGTCGGCGGCGGCAAGGCGGCGGAAATCCTGATCCGCTCGGTCGAAAAGCAGCCCTACAACGATATCCGCATCTGCGGCATCTTCGACGATCGCGGCGACAAGCGCTCGCCGCCCATCGTCGCCGGCTACCCCAAGCTCGGCACCATTTCGGAACTGATCGAATTCGCCCGCATCGCCCGTATCGACATGCTGATCGTATCGCTGCCGCTGACCGCCGAATCGCGCGTTCTGCAGTTGCTGAAGAAGCTGTGGGTGCTGCCGGTCGACATCCGGCTTTCGGCGCATTCCAACGCGCTGCAGTTTCGCCCGCGCGCCTATTCCTACATCGGCGCGGTGCCGATGCTCGACATCTTCGACAAGCCGATCAACGACTGGGATTCGGTCGCCAAGCGCGCCTTCGACATCGTCTTCAGCCTGATCGGCATCGTCGTGTTCTCGCCGGTGATGCTGGCGACCGCCATCGCCATCAAGCTCGACAGCAAGGGGCCGGTGCTGTTCCATCAGAAGCGGCACGGTTTCAACAACGAGATCATCGAGGTCTACAAGTTCCGTTCGATGTATACGGACAAGGCCGATCCGACCGCCAAGCAGACGGTGACCAAGAACGACCCGCGCGTCACCCGCGTCGGCCGCTTCATCCGCAAGACCTCGATCGACGAGCTGCCGCAGTTCTTCAACTCGCTGCTGGGTTCGCTGTCGCTTGTCGGCCCGCGTCCGCACGCCATCGCCGCACAGTCGCACAACCTGCTCTACAACGAGGTTGTCGACGGCTATTTCGCCCGCCACAAGGTCAAGCCCGGCGTCACAGGCTGGGCGCAGATCAATGGCTGGCGCGGCGAGATGGACACCAACGAGAAGATCCGCATGCGGACCGAGTATGATCTCTTCTACATCGAGAACTGGTCGCTGCTGTTCGATTTGCGAATCCTGTTCCTGACGCCGCTCCGGCTGCTCAATACGGAAAACGCCTATTGAGTGCGATCAGCCATGATTTGCCGCGCGCGGCGGTCAACGCCAAGCTGGTCGCGCTGATTTCGTCGGGCGCGGTCTTCCTCGGCATTCTGCTGTCCGGCTTCGTCATCAGCGAGCCGGCGCCCTATGAGCTCTACATGGCCGGGCTGATTGCCATCTGGGCGCTTTTCGGCTTGCGGATTTCCCGCGCGGCCACGCCGCTGCTGGTGCTGCTGGTGACGATGAACATCGGCGGCATGATCTCCATGACGCAGATGGCGGACCTCGCCAACACGCCGCTCTATCTCGCCGTGTCGCTGTTTCTCGCCTTCAGCGCCGTGTTCTTCGCATCGATCACCGCCGTACAGCCGAACCTCTACCGGCTGATCTTCATTGCCTATGTGGTTTCGGCCGTGGCCACATCGCTGCTTGGCATTGCAGGCTACTTCCACGCCTTTCCAGGCGCGGAGATGTTCACCAAATACGATCGTGCCGCCGGCGCCTTCCAGGACCCGAACGTGTTCGGCCCCTTCCTGGTGCTGCCCGGCATCTATCTGCTCTATCTGCTTTTGACCGGACCGGTGACACGCATGCCGCTGCTGGCGGTACCACTGCTGATCATCACCGCCGGCATCTTCTTTTCCTTCTCGCGCGGTGCCTGGGGCATGTTCGCCGTTTCGGCCGTCCTGCTCACCGGCTGCCTGTTCCTGCAGAGCGCCAGCGGCAAGTTCCGGCTGCGCGTGGTGGTGATGACGATTGCAGCATTAGCGCTGCTGGTCGTCGCCATGATCGTCATCCTGCAGCTGCCCGGCGTGTCGGAGATGTTCTCCAACCGCGCCCATCTCGAACAGAGCTACGACACCGCCCGCCTCGGCCGCTTCGCCCGCTACGGCATCGGCTTCCAGATGGCGATGGAGCATCCGTTCGGCATCGGCCCGCTGGTCTTCGGCACGATCTTCGGTGAAGACACCCACGACATCTGGCTGAAGATGCTGATGGATTATGGCTGGCTCGGCTTCGTGTCGTTCCTCGCGCTCGTCTTATGGACGATAGCAGCCGGCTTCCGCATCCTGCTGCGCGACCGGCCGTGGCAGCCCTATCTCCTGTGCGCCTATGTCGCCTTTATCGGCAATATCGGGCTCGGCACCTTCATCGACATCGACCACTGGCGCCACGTCTATCTGCTGCTCGGCCTGATCTGGGGCGCCATCGCGCTGGAATACAGCCATCAGCGGCTGTTGCGGCCTGCCTTGCAGGGCTCGCCGGCACCGGCAATCGCAGCGGGATAAAAGTCGCGGAATTCGGTTGACCCGCACGGGGTTATCACGATACATCGCGACCGGTCCGGAGTGTAGCGCAGCCCGGTAGCGCACTTGACTGGGGGTCAAGGGGTCGTCGGTTCGAATCCGGCCACTCCGACCAATTCAAAGCAGGACTTGCCCCCGAAGTCCGCCCCTCCAGATGCCCCGGTCAGCCCGGCCAAATCTCGGATCTGGGCAACCATGTCCTCTCCCATTTGAACTCCGGCTTGGGCGCCAACTCTACCCTTGGCACACATCAACCCATGCAGCCCCAATCAGCTCAACCATGCGCTGCGGCGCAATCCGCACCGCGGCATTGGTGGCGCCGGCCGCAGGCACGACCTCGTCGAATTCGCGCAGCGACACGTCGCAATAGACCGGCAGTGGCACCGGCAGGCCGAACGGGCAGACGCCGCCGACCGGATGGCTCGTCGCTTCGACAACCTCGGCGGCGTCGAGCATGCGCGGCTTGCCGCCGAACTGGTCCTTGAACTTGCGGTTGTCCAGCCTGGCGATGCCGCTGGTCACCACCAGCATGGTGCGGTCGCCGACGCGCAGGCAGATCGTCTTGGCGATCTGGGCCGGCAGCACGCCATGCGCCTCGGCCGCCAGGGCCACCGTCGCCGAGCTCGCCTGCGTGACGATGACACGGATGTCGGGCGCATGGGTGGCGAAGAAGGCACGAACGGATTCCAGGCTCATATCGAAAAACCGACGGTTCAAAAACGTTATGGACGGCGGATTACGGTCCAGCAGCAAGGGCCGCAGCACGCATAGGCACGTGCGATAGACAGATCGGCAAGTGCCAGGCTGAAGCAAAGCGCTGCGGCAGGTACAAAGAAACCCGCCAAGGGCCTTGGCGGGTTCTCTGGGATGCGTGGTGCAGATCTACGCCAGCGATCGACCTTGCGCCGCCGGCGTCGGCGCAGCCGGGGTGATCAGAGCCTCCTGGGGAAGGTGAAGCGCGGACACAATACGACGCAGCTTCGACGGGTCGGTCACTCTGCCGCTTTCGATATCCTCAATTTCGTCCACCGCCAGGCCGCATGTCAGGGAGAGCTCTTCCACGCTGTAACCGCGGGTCTCCCGCATCGCTCTGAGGGTGTTGTAATCTGGCCCGCTCCCGTTGGTTGCCGGTTCGGAGAGGGGTTCGCTTTTCGCATTATGGGGCATTGGCAACTCCATGACTGAAAGAGTTTGATCAAATGAGGAGTGTTGCCTGAGACGGTCGGGAAGATGCCCTCTCGCCGGCGATTTGCCAAGAGCCAAAAGGGCCGTCACGGGATCGTGAACCAGGCGCCTGGCGCGGCCCTCTCGCGCACACGTCGCGATCAAGTTGTTTTGAAGGTCCGATCAGCCTTTTGCCGGCAGTTTCGCCGCGCTCGTTCGTTATCTCCGGGTCGCTGGCGTGAAACCATCCGGTTCCAGCCAGCTCGTTCCCGGAAGGATTTTTTGCAATGAACCTGAAGACAGTCATGGTCGTGCTCGGCACGATTTCCAGCCTCTCCCTCGCCGGCGCGGGCGCCGCCCGTGCCGCCGACGCTCTGCGTGTGCGCGGCACGGTGGTCAGCTTTGAGCCCACGCTGCTCACCGTGAAAATCCGCCAGGGCGATACCGACGCGATCAAGCTCAAGGCTGGCTGGAAGATCTCGGGCGTCGCCAACGCCTCGGCAAAGGACATCAAGCAGGGCGATTTCCTCGGCATTGCCTCCGTTCCGAAAGCGGATGGCGGCAGCGGCGCCCTGGAGGTGGTGGTCTTTCCGGCCGCGCTGAAAGGCACTGGCGAGGGTGACCGCCCCTGGGACCTACAGCCAAACAGCCGGATGACCAACGGCACAGTCGCCGACGTTACCGACATAAGCGGGCGATCGGTCACGCTGACCTATGACAATGGCCAGACCAAGAAGATTTCGATCCCCGACACCACGCCCGTCGTGACCTTCGCGTCGGCGACGCCGACCGACCTCAAGCCGGGTGCGACGGTCTTTGTCACCGCTGAGCGGGGCAGTGACGGCGCGCTGAGCGCCAGCCGCGTCGTGGTCGGAAACAACGGCGTCGTGCCGCCGATGTAGTGGGACAGGCGGCCAATGGCCGCCTCTCGATCTTGCCGTGCATGGTGGCGGGAGGAGGCTGAATTGGGCAGAAACAGTACAGAAACAAAATTCTACAATCGGGAAATACTGACGAAAAAATTCAGGCGCGTAATTCCATTCGCGGCGGCCGGGCTATCGCCCCGATCCATACGCCCGCGAAACAAAAGGAAACGATCCATGAAGAAGTCCCTCCTCTCGGCCCTCGGGCTTGCAGTTGCATTGGCTTTCACGTTGCCCGTCATCGGTGCGACGAGTGCGGATGCCGCCCCGATGGCAAAGCATCATCGTCACCACCATCATCATCGCCACCATGTCCGCCACCACCATCATCACCGCCACCACCACCATGTGATCGGAAACAAGGCCTAAGCTCCGCAGACCGCCACCGAGAAGACCGGCCTTGGCTTCCTGTCCAAGGCCGGCTACTCCGCCCCGCGAGGCTCGATCGCGGATCGACAATTCACGCAAATCCAATGCGCGACGCCGGTGAGATCGTCGTCTATCCCGGCGCTGGCTATGGCACCACCACCAATCCGGCGTTCACCGGCGAATCGAGCGGCTCTGGCGGCTTGACCAATCCGCATTCCTGCGCCGGCGACACAGAGGTGTTGGGCGCCTCTATGCCGACACGCTCCTCGCCAGATGCCGGAGCGACAACAGACATGGCCGATCGCAAGGAAAATGACGGATCACCTTAGGGCGAGCCGTCACTTCTTCTTGCTCGTATCTGTGGGATTTGGGTTTTAGAATTCAGCGCCGGCTGAACAGCAGACTGGCGACAAGACCGAGCACCACAAGGCCGACCGCCGCGGCAGCCGCCGGATGGTCGCGGGCCGACCTCTCGATCACCCTGCCCTGTTTGCGGATTGCCGGCATGGCGTCGCGCAGGCGCCCGGCAAGATCGGAATAGGTGTCGAGCGCGGCATCGCGACCGTCCTCGTAGTAGGCGCCGCCTCGCTTCGCCACAGCCCTCTTCAAGCTGGCCAGTTCCTTGCTGAGAACCGCGACCTGCCTGTCGAGATCGATGTCCGAGAGGGTCGAAAATGATGCCATGGTATGTTTCCTTCACTTGCAGAAGGAAGCGTAACGCCTCACCCGAAGACGGGTTCCGGTTTTCGAACTATCGATGTCGCGTCGGGCTGCGGTCAGCGCACCTGGTCAAGCAGGCGCTTGCATTCCAGGAGGTCGAACAGCGCCTCCTGCAGCAAGGCCCTGTTGTCGCGCGAGAGTTTCGATGCATCCGGCTGCACCGGACCGTCCTCGTCGCTCTTGCCCAGGCCGAAAAAGCGGCGGCTGGGCTTCACCCGCGGCTGGCCGACCAGTTCGTCGTCCATGCCACGCGGCTGGGCCGCCGGCGTCAGCGGCACTTGGTCAGCCTGCCTTCGCTGTGAGATCGCCTCGACGGCGGCCATGTCGCCATTGCCGATGGCAACCAGGAAATGGTTGCCGTTCTCGCGCAACAGCTTCTGCACGCCCTTGATGGTGTAGCCCTGGTCGTAGAGCATGTGGCGAATGCCCTTGATCAGTTCGACATCCTGCGGCCGGTAGTAACGACGGCCGCCGCCGCGCTTCATCGGCTTGATCTGGTTGAAACGCGTTTCCCAGAAACGCAGCACATGCTGCGGCAGATCGAGATCTTCGGCGACCTCGCTGATGGTACGAAAGGCGTCGGGGCTCTTGTCCATGGGCGAATCCTCACGCTGGACGATGATCCGGCCTACCTGCCGAATCGGGGCTTATTTCAGCGGTTTATGAAGCAATATTCAAGCCCGGCGTCATGGCGGCGGCAGTTTTCAACCGCGCAATGGACTACTTGCCGCTTTTGGCCTTGCCGCTCTGATGGGAGCGCAAGATACGGCTCTTCAGCACATTCGACGACTTGAAGGTCATCACCCGACGCGGCAGGATCGGCACTTCCTCGCCGGTCTTGGGATTGCGGCCGATGCGTTCGTTCTTGGAGCGGACGTGGAATGTCGCGAAGGACGACAGCTTCACCGTTTCGCCGCGCACGATGGCTTCGCAGATTTCATCCAGCACCGCTTCGACGAGCTCGGCCGATTCAGTGCGCGACAGGCCGACCTTCCGGTAAACTGCCTCGGCAAGGTCGGCGCGCGTAAGTGTCTTTCCCCCCATGCGACCGTCCCATCAGCTCAAAACATAAAATTCGGCACAACAACGGCAGAGCCTAAGTAATTGATCCGTCAAGGTCAAGGACCGAAACTGGACCGTTCGGCACTTACCAGCGAACCAGGACAGCGCCCCAGGTGAAGCCGCCACCCATCGCTTCCAGGAGGACGAGATCGCCCTTCTTGATGCGGCCGTCGGCGACGGCCACCGACAGCGCCAACGGCACGGAAGCAGCCGAGGTGTTACCGTGCAAATCGACCGTAACCACCACCTTTTGCTCAGCTATCCCGAGCTTCTTGGCGGAAGCGTCAATAATTCGTTTATTGGCCTGGTGGGGCACGAACCAGTCGAGATCATCGGCCGAGATACCGGCTTGCGCGAACGTCGCCTCGATGACGTCGGTGATCATGCCGACCGCATGCTTGAAGACTTCGCGACCCTCCATCCGGAGATGGCCAACCGTACCCGTGGTCGACGGCCCGCCGTCGACGAAAAGCTTGTCCTTGTGCGTGCCATCGGAGCGCAGGCTGGCCGCCAGAACGCCATGGTCGGCGATCGTGCCCGCCCCCTCGCCTGCTTCCAGAATCATGGCGCCGGCGCCGTCGCCGAACAGCACACAGGTCGAGCGGTCGCTCCAGTCGAGGATGCGCGAGAATGTTTCCGAACCGATCACCAGGACACGCTTGGCCAGGCCGCCGCGGATGTAGAGATCGGCGGTGGTCACGGCATAGACGAAGCCCGAACAGACCGCCTGCAGGTCGAAGGCAAAGCCGTGATGCATGCCGAGCCGGTTCTGGATCTCGACGGCGGTGGCCGGGAATGTGTTGTTTGGCGTCGAGGTCGCCAGCACGATCAGATCGATGTCGGCGGGCGTGAGGCCCGCATTGGCAAGTGCGGCACGTGCCGCTGCTTCCCCGAGCGAAGCCGTGGTCTCGTCGTCACCAGCGATATGTCGCTGGCGAATACCGGTACGCTGGGCGATCCACTCGTCAGAGGTCTCGACCATGCCTTCGAAATCGGCATTCTTCATGATTCGGCGGGGCAGCGCGGCGCCCGTGCCGCGCACGACTGATCTGATCAAAGTTCTTTCCTATTCCTTTGCGTCGGTGACGACGTCGGATTTCCTAGCTGACAGGGCACGCGGGTTGCGCGCATGAAACAGGTCCAGATCGGCCTCGATGCGGTCGAGTAGGTTGTTGCGGACCATGTCATAGCCGAGTTCGATCGCGGCGGCGAACCCGTCAGAATCAGCACCGCCATGGCTTTTGACGACGATGCCGCTCAGCCCCAGGAAAACGCCGCCATTGGAGCGGCCGACATCCATCTTTTCGCGCAGGCGATCGAAGGCGCCCTTGGCGAAGATATAGCCGATCCTGGCCATCAGAGTCCGGCTCATCGCGGCGCGCAGATAGCCACCGATCTGGCGCACCGTGCCTTCCGCCGTCTTCAGCGCGATGTTGCCGGCAAAGCCTTCGGTGACGACGACGTCGACCACGCCCTTGCCGATATCGTCACCCTCGACGAAACCGTGATAGTTCATCGAGGCCATGTTGGCTTCGCGCAGCATGCGCCCGGCCTCCTTGACCTCTTCCTGGCCCTTGATCTCCTCGACGCCGACATTGAGCAGGCCGACGCTGGGCCGGGCTATGCCGAAGACCGAGCGCGCCATGCCGGTGCCGAGAATGGCAAAATCAATGAGCTGTTGCGCATCGGCCCCAATGGTCGCGCCGACGTCCAGCACCACGCTTTCGCCGCGCAATGTCGGCCAAAGGGCTGCGATCGCCGGGCGATCGATGGTGGCCATGGTGCGCAGGCAAAATTTCGACATCGCCATCAGCGCGCCGGTGTTGCCGGCGGAAATGCAGGCGTCGGCCGTGCCGGCCTTGACCGCTTCGACGGCCTTCCACATTGATGACTTCCAGCGGCCGTGGCGCAGCGCCTGGCTCGGCTTGTCGTCCATCCTGACCGCAATTTCGCAATGGAAGAATTCACTGATCTCGGCGAGCTTGGGAAATTTGGCAAGCTCCGGGCGCACGACCTCCTCACGCCCGAAGATGACGAAGCGGATGTCGGGACGACGGGTCGCGACCGTCATGAGCGCTGGAATGACCACGGCTGGTCCGTGATCGCCGCCCATGGCATCGATGGAAATCCTGATCACGCGGTATTTATCTCACGGTTAGGCGGCAGGTCGCTTTAGCGACCGCGAAGGTTCGGCGAAAATAACGGTTTTGGGCTGCCGCACAACCGACTTTTCCGTCGTGGGCGAGCTTTTCAGGATTTTCCCAGCAAGGATCGCAGTTTTTGCTGAAATTCATTCTCCGCCGGTTCGTTCTCGCTGCCGGTGTTGAGCGATGCGCCCTGCTTGCGCGGATAGGGGTCGATGGCGAGCCCGAAATACTGTTCGGCGATTGCCCCGACATCGATCGTGTCACCGGAAAATGTCTCTGGACTGTCAGGGCCTTCCGCGTCGAGCAGGATCTCGCCGCCACCATCGAAACCCTGCCGTCCAAGCTTGGAATCCTCGGGCAGCAGCAGCGCTTCGACCGGTTCGTCGATATGCGCCTCGACAGGCTCGAGCGTGACGATGCAGGCCTGGGTGATGTCGGCTTCGACGCGACCGCTTATCTTCACGCCATTGCGCTTCCACGACGCGACCAGAAGCTCGGCGCGATAGGATTCGACCGAAATCAGCCCGTGCTCCTCAGCCAGTGCCGCACGCTGCGCGGCATCGGCCTCGACAACCAGCGGCAGGCCCTTCTGCGGTAGGCGCGTAACGTTTGCCCGGAAGGAGACCGGGCTTTGCGGGTCAACATGCTTCATTGTTCAACCTCCTTGGCGGCGGGAAAGGTCAGCGTGCCGGAGACAATCGATTCGGATGTCTGCGCGGCCAGATGACTGCGCGCGTCGGTAACATAGTTGGCCAGCAGCGATGCTTCCAGCCAGGCGCCCGCGTCGGGCCGGACATTGCGGGCAAGAGCCGCGGTCAGCCCTTCATGGTCGTTTCTTTTCAGGGCATCGTCATAGGCAGCGGTTCGGCCATAAAACATCTTTGCCAGCTTTTTCATGCGTTTGGGCACGCCCACGTCGCCAATGCCCAATTCCCGCAACGAATGGTCGACGTCGAGGAAGAACTCGTCGATCAGCACCTGGGCGACCTCTTGCGCCGCACCGCCCTCCCCGCGCAACCTGTGCTGGAACAGGAACATGTGCAGCGACAGCATCTCGAAACGGCCAAGCGGCGTGTCTGGCACATTCCAGTGGGAATAAAACACGGTCTGCCGCGCCGCCGCCACGATTTGTGCGTAAAGCGCCTCGGTGATAGCGCGGTTGGCGTAGCGTTCGCGGCCAAAAAAGCGCTGGAACATTGGGGATGGTCTCCTGGGGACCGTTTGTTGAAGTGGGCTTGTTGCATCGGCAAGCAAGCTGGTTTACCGGTTTCGCGGCCCAGCGCAAGTTGCGGCCAGCTAATGGAGTTGTTATTGCGCGCGCTGAATTTCAAGTCGACCTTCTCGTCCAGGCCCGCCGGCGCGATCTCGCTGCTGATGATCGTTTCGGCACTGTCCGCCTGCCACACCTCCAAGATGATCGGCGACCTCAGCCCAAGTGAGACGCTGACGCAAGGTTACGTCATAGACCAGCAGGCAATCGACTTGGTGCCGGTCGGTTCGAGCCGCGAGCAGGTGCTTCTGGCGCTCGGCACGCCGTCGACGACCGCGACCTTCGACAACGAGGCCTTCTATTACATTTCGCAGACGCGCAAGCGCTACGTCGCCTTCGACAAGCCACGGCTGATTGACCAGCATGTGCTGGCGGTCTATTTCGGCGCCGATGGCCGCGTCACCCAGATCGCCAATTACGGGATGAAGGACGGCAAGATGTTCGACTTCATCTCGCGCACCACACCGACCGGCGGCAAGGACCAGAACTTCCTCAGCCAGATCATCAACGGTGCCAGCAAGCTGGCACCCAGCATTCCGGGCGGCGGCGTCTAATTCCTTTCGGCTTTCATTCCGGAAGCCTCATCATCTCAGGCGACCAAAAACCCGCGGGAGCGATCCTGCGGGTTTTTGTTATGGGGATCGGTCACCGGTGTGGCCGTGGCCAAGGAAACGCGAGCCGAGCCTGGATGAGATGCTTGCACACCACGCACTGGAGGACCCAGGCGAAGCGAAGCGCTGAAGGGTCGACGTTGTCATCGCTTCAACAAAAAACCCGCGGGATCGCTCCCGCGGGTTCTGTTTTCGAGTGGATGCTTTTGATCAGCCGTGCGCGAGCACGGCCAGCAGCAAGAGCGCGACGATGTTGGTGATCTTGATCGCCGGGTTGACGGCCGGGCCAGCGGTGTCCTTGTAGGGATCGCCGACCGTGTCGCCGGTCACCGAAGCCTTGTGCGCCTCGGAACCCTTGAGATGCTTGACGCCGTCCTTGTCGACAAAGCCGTCTTCGAAGGACTTCTTGGCGTTGTCCCAGGCACCGCCGCCAGAGGTCATCGAGATGGCGACGAACAGGCCGTTGACGATGACGCCGAGCAGCGAGGCACCAAGGGCGGCAAAGGCGGACGCCTTCGAGCCCGAGATCAGCAGCACGCCGAAATAGACGACGAGCGGCGCCAGCACCGGCAGCAGCGACGGGATGATCATTTCCCTGATTGCCGCCTTGGTCAGCAGGTCGACCGCGCGTGCGTAGTTCGGCTTCGAGGTGCCAGCCATGATGCCCGGATCCTCGCGGAACTGCTTGCGCACTTCCTCGACGATGGCGCCCGCCGCGCGGCCGACGGCCGTCATGGCGATGCCGCCGAACAGATACGGGATCAGACCGCCGAAGATCAGGCCAGCGACGACGTATGGGTTGGAGAGATCGAAGGAGATCTCGCCCATGCCCTGGAAGTAGGGATATTTGTCGCCATTGGCGGCAAAGAACTTCAGGTCGTTAGAGTAGGCGGCAAACAGCACCAGTGCGCCGAGACCGGCCGAACCGATGGCGTAACCCTTGGTCACCGCCTTGGTGGTGTTGCCGACCGCGTCGAGCGCGTCGGTGGACTGGCGCACTTCCTTGGGCAGGCCGGCCATTTCGGCAATGCCGCCGGCATTGTCGGTGACCGGGCCGAAGGCATCGAGCGCAACGATCATACCGGCAAGACCGAGCATCGTCGTGACGGCGATCGCCGTACCGAAGAGGCCGGCAAGCTGATAGGTCGAGATGATGCCGCCGACAATGACGATCGCCGGCAGCGCCGTCGATTCCAGCGAGACCGCAAGGCCCTGGATGACGTTGGTGCCGTGACCGGTGACCGACGCCTGGGCGATAGAGTTGACCGGGCGCTTGTTGGTGCCGGTGTAGTATTCGGTAATGACCACGATGAGACCGGTCACCACGAGGCCGACCAGGCCGCATATGAACAGGTTCTTGCCGGTGATGACCATGCCGGCGACGGTGCCGATCTCGCCCCAGCCGAGGGTGACATGGGTGGCGACGCCGAGGCCGACGATGGACAGCAGGCCGGTGACGATCAGGCCCTTGTAGAGTGCGCCCATGATCGAGCCGTTGGAACCGAGCTTGACGAAGAAGGTGCCGACGATCGAGGTCAGGATGCAGGCGCCGCAGATAGCGAGCGGATAAAGCATGGCTGCACCCAGAACGGCGGTACCGCCAAAGAAGATGGCAGCCAGAACCATGGTGGCGACAACGGTCACCGCATAGGTTTCGAACAGGTCAGCGGCCATGCCGGCGCAGTCGCCGACATTGTCGCCGACATTGTCGGCGATGGTGGCCGGGTTGCGCGGATCGTCTTCGGGAATACCGGCTTCGACCTTGCCGACGAGATCGCCGCCGACGTCGGCGCCCTTGGTGAAGATGCCGCCGCCGAGACGGGCGAAGATCGAGATCAGCGATGCGCCGAAGCCGAGCGAGACCAGCGAGTCGATGACGATGCGATCATTGGGCTGGAGGCCCATGAAGTGGGTCAGGATGAGGTAGTAGATCGAAACGCCGAGCAAGGCCAGGCCAGCAACCAGCATGCCGGTGATGGCGCCCGATTTGAACGCGATGTCGAGGCCGGCAGCGAGGCTGTTCGATGCGGCCTGCGCCGTACGAACATTCGCGCGAACGGAGACATGCATGCCGATGAAGCCGGCGGCGCCTGAAAGCACTGCACCGATCAGGAAGCCGATCGCGGCGGTGATGGACAGCAGCCACCAGGCGAGCACGAGGACGACGACGCCAACGATGGCGATGGTGGTGTACTGACGCGCCAGATAGGCCTGTGCGCCCTCGCGGATAGCCGCGGAGATTTCCTGCATGCGTGCATTGCCCTGATCGGCCGCAAGGACCGAACGTGTCGCCCAGATGGCGTAAAGGATTGAAAGCAGGCCGCAGGCGATGACGGCGGAAATAATTGTCATTGCCGGATTTTCCTCGATTGATGGCCCAAAAGAACCCCTCCCTGGGCCGTTGAGACAAAGACCGGATTCCGTGCACGGAATCCGCCTCTTCGCAGCGGTGTATGCGAAACAGGGCTGCGAACGTCAAGATATTGTTCGGTTTTTGCCCGGCTTTCGCCTAAATGGTTGGGGCCAAGCGGCGGCTGCCGTTAGCACTCTCCTATTAGATCGATTGAAATTGGCCTTGACGCAAGACGCGGCTACTCGGTCTCCCGGCCCATGCGGCGCGCCGTGTAGCGCTCGATCGCCGATAGACCGTCATAGATCAGCACGGCAAGGGCTGCCACGATCAGGCCGCCCTGCAGGACGAAGGCGAGATTGTTGGACAACAGCCCGGCGATGATCACTTCGCCCAGCGTTTTGGCTGCCACGGTCGAACCGATGGTCGCGGTGGCAAGACTGATCACCACCGACAGCCTGATGCCGCCGAGAATGATCGGGGCGCTGAGCGGCAGCTCGACCTTGGTGAGCCTTTGCCAACCGGTCATGCCGGCGCCGCGCGCCGCTTCGACGACATTGGCCGGCAGCGTCGTCAGGCCGGTCAGCGCATTTTCGAAGATCGGCAGCAGGCCGTAGAGAAACAGGGCGATCAGCGTCGGCTTCTCGCCGAAGCCGACGGCCGGCACCGCAAGCGCCAGCACCGCCACCGGCGGAAATGTCTGGCCGATGTTGACCAGGCTGCGCGATAGCGGCAGGAATTCGGCGCCGGCCGGCCTGGTGACCAGGATGGCAAGCGCCACCGCAACGACGGTTGCTGCCACGGTGGCGATCAGAACCGTGCGCAAATGCAGCAATGTCAGGGTCAGCAGGCTGCCCTGGTTGTAGATCACCGGCGCATTGTTTTCGGTCAGCGGCTTCAGCAGCGGCTCGAACCAGCCGGGATTGGTGACGAAGGCAACGAGCAGCACCACCAGGGCTAGCCTGAGCAGCGATGGAAGCCGGGCCTTCATGCCGGCCTCGCCGCGCGCTTCACCAGCCCGTCGACGGTGACGCGGCCAAGCGGCTTGCCGTCGGCGCCTGTGACCGGCAGCGCCGGCCGACCCGACCATAGCAGTTCGGCCAGCGCGTCGCGCTGGCTGGCGTCGCCGGGGATCGCCTCGCCTTCGGCGGAGCCCTTCTCCACGGCATCGCGAACCCGGCCGAGCGACAGCAACCGGAACGGCCGCTCGCTGGCGCCGACCAGGGTCTCGACAAAGGCGCTTGCCGGCTTAGCCAGGATCTCGGCCGGCTTGGCGTATTGCACCAGCTTGCCGGCATCCATGACCGCGATCTTGTCGCCCATATGCACGGCCTCTTCCATGTCGTGGGTGACGAGGATGATGGTGGTGCCGAAGCGCTTCTGGATCGCCAGCAGATCTTCCTGCGCCTTGGTGCGGATGATGGGGTCGAGGGCGCCGAACGGTTCGTCCATCAACAGCACGTTGGGCTCGGCGGCGAGTGCGCGGGCAACACCGACGCGCTGCTGCTGGCCGCCGGACAGTTCGTGCGGGTAGCGAGGCCCGAAGGCTTCGGGGTCAAGCTGATAGAGCGTCATCAGCTCGTCGACCCGGGCCTTGATACGGTCCTTGTCCCAGCCAAGCAGCACCGGCACGGTGGCAATGTTCTGTGCCACCGTGCGATGCGGAAACAGGCCGTGGCCCTGGATGGCGTAGCCGATGCTGCGGCGCAACTCGTAGCCGGGCAGCGAACGATTGTCGGCGCCGTCGAGCTTGATGATGCCCGAGGTCGGCTCGACCAGCCGGTTGATCATGCGCAGCAGCGTCGTCTTGCCGGAACCGGACGTGCCGACAATGACGGCGATGGTGCGCGGCTCGATGACCATCGACACGTCATCGACCACGGTCGTCGCGTCATAGCGCTTAGTGATGCCTTCGATCTCGATCATGCCGTTTCAACCCTGCGCTTGGTGGCGGTCATTTCGATCACCGCATCGAGGATGATGGCGGCGGCAAAGGCGAGCGCGACCGTCGGCACGGCGCCGAGCAGCACAAGGTCCATTGCCGTCTGACCCACACCCTGGAAGACGAACACGCCGAAACCGCCGCCGCCGATCAGCGCGGCAATGGTGGCGAGGCCGATGTTCTGCACCAAAACGATACGGATGCCGGTGAGGATGACAGGAAAAGCCAGCGGAAACTCGATGCCGAACAGGCGCTGCCTGTCGGTCATGCCCATGCCGCGCGCCGCGTCGTTGGCCGCGCGCGGCACGCCGGCGAGACCGACCACCGTGTTGGCCACCACCGGTAGCAGCGAGTAAAGGAACAACGCGACGAAGGCGGGAGCGGTGCCGATGCCGCGAATACCGAGCGCGGCAGCCCCCGGCACATGCGCGGCAACCCAGCCGAGCGGCGCGATCAGCAGGCCGAACAGCGCGATCGAGGGAATGGTCTGGATGATGTTGAGCACGTTGAGAACCCCGGCCCGCAGATTTTCGACGCGATGGCACAGGATGCCGAGCGGCAGGCCGACGATCACCGCGGCGGCCAGCGAACCGAGCGCCAGCGTCACATGCTTGGAGCCCTCCGCCCAGAAACTGTCGGCGCGGTTGAAATATTCCTTCAGGATCGACAGATTGTCCCAGCTTCCCGAAATCAACAGCAGCCCGATCGCCAAAGCCGCGACCACAAGCACGCCAACCCGCGCCAATGGCGACAGGTTCAGCCTTGTCAGCACGTCGGCGAGCAAAAGCGTGAAGGCAAAGATCAGAATCCAGAAACCGGAGGCTGGCGAAACTCTGGCGAAGGTGTTGCCCGCCGGCGTGAGAAATGTTCCGGCGACACCGATCAGCAGCGCGAGCGCGGCAAGCGCCATCACGCTGGCGGCAAGGCGCAGCACAAGTGGTGTCTTGAACAGCGCGATGAGTGCTGCGGCGACAATGATGGCGAGCAGCAGCGTCCCGGTCGTTGCCGGCAGCGCCTCGAGAATCGAGCGCGCCTGGCCGGGGACGATGCGGTTGGCACGGAACGTGGCAAAGGGCGCGGCAAAAGCCGCGTAGGCTGATATCGCGGCGATGACCACGCCGAGCTTGTCGAAGCGGGGAGTCATGGTTGCCCCTCATGAGGGGCGATTTGCCACATCGCGCAGCTTTCTTTGGGGATTGGCGAAAACCGACGCGATATCCGATCTCCCCCCTTGCGGGGGAGATGGCCGGCAGGCCAGAGGGGGGTGTGAAGGATCGCCAACTTTCGGGTGTCGGCTTGTTCAGAAGCAACCCTGTCGAGGCACGCACCTTTGACGGGTTGGGAGGTCGGCGGGACAGCACCCCCCTCTGTCCTGCCGGACATCTCCCCCGCAAGGGGGGAGATCAGCAGCTTCCAGAGGGGGGTGCCTTGCACCGGTGTCACTGACTACTTCAAAAACCCGTTCTTCTTCAAAAAGTCCTCGGCGACGCCCTTGACCGGCTCGCCGCCGACCTGCACGCGACCGTTCAGCTCCTGCAGCGTGACGAGGTCGAGCTTGGCGAAGACCGGCTTCAGCAGCGTCTCGATCTCGGGATGTTCCTTCAGCACCGCTTCGCGGATGATCGGCGCCGGCTGGTAGACCGGCTGCACGCCCTTGTCGTCGTCGAGCACGACGAGGCCGGACGGTGCGATGCCGCCATCGGTGCCGTAGACCATGGCCGCGTTGGCGCCGTTGGTCTGGTTGGCGGCCGCTGCGATGGTTGCCGCCGTGTCGCCGCCCGAAAGGGTGATCAGTTGGTCCGGCTTCAGCGTGAAGCCATAGGTGGTCTGGAAAGCCGGAAGCGCAGCCGCCGAATTGACGAACTCGGCGGAAGCCGCCAGCACCACCTGACCGCCGCCCGCGACATATTTGCCGAAGTCGGTGAGCGTGGCAAGTTTGTTGGTCTCGGCGACTTCCTTGCGCAGCGCGATCGCCCAGGTGTTGTTTGCGGGCGACGGCGACAGCCAGACGATCTTGTTGGCGTCATAGTCGAGCTTCTTGGCCGTTTCATAGGCCTTGGCGGCGTCTTTCCAGACCGGGTCGTCGGCCTTTTCGAAGAAGAAAGCGGCGTTGCCGGTATATTCGGGATAGATGTCGATCTCGCCGGCGGTGATCGCCTTGCGCACCACCGGCGTGCCACCGAGCTGGATACGGTCCGATGTCTTGATGTTGTTGGCGTTGAGCACGAGCTGGATGATGTTGCCGAGCACGCCCCCCTCTGTGTCGATCTTGGAAGAGACAACCACCTGGGCATTGGCGGTAGCCACCGTGATGCCGAGCGCCAATGCCGCGCCGGCCAGAAACTTGACTGAAAACATTGTGAAACCCCTTGCTATGAACCGAAACGCGGTGACCGCATATGAGCATGGCTTCAACGGCCAGTCGGGGCACACGGTTTCATAACAATAGGTACAGACGCAATATTTTGTTACGGAGCGGTAAATTCGACCGACATCGTGCTGACAGCGCCGTCAGGTGAAACGGCGGATGGATCAGGCTTCGGCTTTGCGCAAGCTCGTCAGCTTGAGCGCGCCGAGCGCCACGAAGCACAGGACGGTGACCGGAAAGACTATCCAGTTCAGCATCTCCCAGCCCCAGGCATTGTAGACCATGCCCGACATCAGCGAGGCGCAGGCGACGGAGCCGAACAGGACGAAGTCGTGGAAGCCTTGCACCTTGCCCTTTTCCGACGGCCGGTAGGTGGCGGCCACCATCGCGGTCGCGCCAATGAAGCCGAAGTTCCAGCCAAGGCCTAGCAGGATCAGCGACGTCCAGAACTGCCACAGCGCCAGGCCCGACAGAGCGACAATGGCGCAGCCGATGAGCAGGATCAGGCCGGTGGCCACAATGCGTTCGGCGCCAAAGCGATGGATCAGCGAGCCGGTGAAGAAGCTTGGCGCGAACATCGCCATGACGTGCCAGGAGATGCCGAGCGTCGCGTCGTTCTCCGACAGGCCGCAACCGACCATGGCCAGCGGTGCGCCCGTCATGACGAAGCTCATCAGCGCATAGCTGCCAACCGCGCAGAAAAGCGCGGCGACGAAACGCGGCTGCGTGACGATTTCAGCCAGCGGCCTGGCGTCGCTGTCGGCGATCTCCACCTTGCCGGATGCTTTCGTCGGCAGCCGCAGGAACGACAGGATGATGGCGCCGACCGCTGCCAGCGGCAGGATGGAGACGAACGAACCGGCAAACATGACCGGCGCAAGCAATTCGCGGGTGAAGATGACGATCTGCGGTCCGAGGATGGCGGTGACGATGCCGCCGGCCAGCACGAAGGAGATGGCGCGCGCCTTGAATTCAGGCGGTGCGTTGTCGGCGGCGGCGAAGCGGAACTGCTGGACGAAGGCGCCGCCGACACCGATCGTGAGCAAGCCAAAGGCAAACAGCCAGAAGCTGCCTTGAAAAAGCGCTAGCGTGGCGATCAGGCCACCGAGCGCCGTGACGATCGTGCCGGTCATGAAACCGCCGCGCTGGCCCATACTACGGATGATGGCCGCTGCAGGCAGCGCGCCGAGCGCCACGCCGATGTTGAAGCCGGTGACCGGCGCTGTCGCCAATGATTTGTCGGGACCGAGCAGATATTGCCCGGCCAGCGCGCCCACGGAGATGGCGATGGGGGCCGCCGAGCCGATGATCGCCTGCGAGGCGGCCAGGATCAGCGCCGTGCGTCGCGCCTCCTGACTGGCATCGAGGGCGATGGCCGTCATGATGCGTCCTTGCCGCGCCCCTCGCCACGCACCCGGCGAGACACACGGTCGAGCACGGCATTAACCAGCTTCGGCTCATCTTCCTCGTAGAAGGCCTTGGCGATGTCGACATATTCGGAGACGATGACGGCGACGGGGACATCCTCGCGCTTCATCAGCTCGTAGACGCCGGCGCGCAGGATGGCGCGCAGCGTCGAATCGAGCCGCGACAATGGCCAGTCCTCGGTCAGCGCCTGGCGGATGATCGGATCGATGGTCTTCTGGTTCTCGACGACACCCGCCAGAATAGCGCGGAACCATTGCGCATCGGCCTCGCGGTAGAGCGCGCCGTCGACTTCCTTGCCGAGACGAAAGGCCTCGTATTCGGCGGTGATCTCGAAGACGCCACTGCCGGCGACATCCATCTGATAGAGCGCCTGCACGGCGGCCAGACGGGCAGCGCCGCGTTTGTTGGCGTGGCGCACCGAGGGCTGGCCGGGCGAAGCGGGTTCGCTCACGATCGCGCTCCCAGTTGTTCCTTGAGGGCAATCATGGTCAGCGCCGCACGCGCGGCAAAGCCGCCCTTGTCGCCTTCCGAGCGCTTGGCGCGAGTCCAGGCCTGGGCGTCATTCTCGGTGGTGAGGATGCCATTGCCTATGCAGACAGAGTCCTGCACGCTCAAATCCATGAGCGCGCGGCTGGATTCATTGGCGACAATGTCGAAATGATAGGTGTCTCCGCGGACGACGGTGCCGAGCGCGACAAAGCCATCATAATGTGTGCCGCCTTCCGTCGCGCCGTCCAGTGCAAAGGTGATCACCGCGGGGATTTCGAGCGAACCTGGGACGGTGACGACATCATAAGTCGCGCCCGCTTCATCGAGCGCGCTTGTCGCGCCATCGAGCAGCGCGTCGGCAAGGTCGTCGTGAAAGCGCGCTTCGACAATAAGCAGATGCGCCTTCGCCTTCGGACGAATGAAGGCTTTGCCGTGTTGGGATGTACCAGCCATAAAAGTCTCCGGGGAGTTGCCGGTGACTTAGGCCGAAGCCGGGTTCATCGCAAGCGGAAGATTGTCCACGTTGCCGAAGGTCCGCAGAACTTATTGGTTTCCAGTGCTCATACGCCTGTATTGTGACGGTAGCCACGCACGGTATCGCGCAGACGATCGTTCACCGATCGAGGATTGATCAAGGCTTCAACGAAGACTCTGCTGTCGTTGACGGACAGATCGAGTTGCGAGTGCTCTTCGGTGTTCACATCGGCCTGCACCTCACGCATCAACTTGTCTTCCTGCGTGGAATTCACCCTGTCCTTGGTCATCAAAGCCCCTCTTTCGTCGCCTCCACCAGCCGCGCCGCATAGCGGGCCATGGTGTCGATCTCGAGGTTGACGCGGTCGCCGACCTTGCGCTCGCCCCAGGTGGTCACGGTCAGCGAATGGTGGATCAAAAGCACGTCGAAGCGCGTGCCTTCGACCTTGTTGACGGTGAGCGAGGTGCCGTCGAGCGCGACGGAGCCCTTGGGCGCGATGAACTTCGCCAGGTCGCGCGGCGCCTCCAGCGTGAAGCGCACGGCGTCGCCCTCATCCTTGCGCTCGACGATTTCGGCCATGCCGTCGACATGGCCCGAAACGATGTGGCCGCCGAGTTCGTCGCCGATCTTCAGCGCCCGCTCCAGATTGACCTTGGTGCCGGATTTCCAGCCCGAGGCCGTCGTCAGCCTCAGCGCCTCTTCCCAAGCCTCGACCTCGAACCAGCGCGCGTTCGAGCCGCTGTCGGGCAAGGCAGTGACTGTCAGGCAAACACCGCCGCAGGAGATCGAGGCGCCGATGGCGATGGTCTGCGGGTCATAGGCGGTGTCGATGCGCAACCCCACCCCTTCCCTGAGCGGCTTGACGGAAGCGACAGTGCCGATATCGGTGACAATCCCGGTAAACATCAGATATCCCTTATCCACTCGGCGTAGCTGTCTTCGCCGAAACGCATGTCGCGCAGTTTGCGAAATCCTGCCGGGATATGGTCGGCGTCGATCGGCGATGCAATGCCGTCATCGCCGATCGCTTCCGGCCCCTGGAACAGCACGATGCGGTCGACCAGCCCATCGGCGAGGAAAGCGCTCGCCACCTTGGCGCCGCCCTCGACCAGCACGCTAGCCATGCCGAGCGAGGCCAGATCCTCGAGCAGTTCCGGCAGCGCGACGCCGCCCTCATGAGTTTCGGTGCCGATGAAGCGCACGCCGGCGCGTTCGAGTGCTGCGCGCCGCAGGGGATCGGCCTCCAGGCAAGCGGCGACATAGAGCGGCACCCGGTCGACGCCCGAAACCAGCTTCGAGGCCTCCGGCAACCTGATCTGGCGGTCGAGCACGATGCGTGCCGGCGAACGGTTCTCCAGCCCCGGCAAACGCACCGTCAGGGCCGGGTCATCCTCGAGGGCCGTGCCGACACCAACCAATATGCCATCGGCCTCGGCCCGCATAAGATACACTTCGCGGCGCGCGATATCGCCGGTGATCGACACTTGTCCCTCGCCTTCCCGGCCGATCTTGCCGTCGCTGGAAAGCGCAAGCTTGAGAATCACTTCGGGGCGTTTTCTCAACGATCGGATCAAATAGCCGGCCATCTGCTCGGAAGCTTGCGCCGCCAAGACCTTCTCGACCACCTCGACACCGGCGGCACGCAGGATCGCGTAGCCCTTGCCGGAAACCCTCGAATCGGGATCGCTGGCGGCGCCGACGACGCGCGCGACACCGGCATTGACCAGCGCATTGGCGCAAGGCGGCGTGCGGCCATGATGGGCGCAAGGTTCGAGAGTGACGTAAGCGGTGGCGCCGCGCGCCAGCGCGCCGGCCTCGGCCAGGGCCTCGGTCTCGGCATGCGGGCGGCCGCCGACGGCGGTGACGCCGGTGCCGACGATCATCGGGCCATTGCCGTCATCGCGCACGATCAGCGTGCCGACGGACGGGTTGGTCGCGGTGCGCCCGGCATTCTTTCGCGACAGTCTGAGTGCCGCCGCCATGAAGCGGCGATCAAGGGCGGCCTGTTCGCTTGCAGTCATGCTCAGCTGGCTTCCTCTTCACCCTTGATTTCGTCCCCCTTCAACTCTCCCAGCAATTCGTGGAAATCCTTGGCCTCGCGAAAATTGCGGTAGACCGAGGCGAAACGGACATAGGCGACATCGTCGAGCGATTTCAGCGCTTCCATGACCAGCCGGCCGACTTCTCCCGAAGCAACCTCTGTCTCGCCGGAACTTTCGAGCTGGCGCACGATGCCGGTCACCGCGCGGTCGATGCGCTCGGGATCGACATTGCGCTTGCGCACGGCGATCTCCATCGAACGCAGCAGCTTGTCGCGGTCGAACGGCACTTTGCGGCCCGATTTCTTGACCACGACGAGGTCGCGCAACTGCACGCGCTCGAAGGTGGTGAAGCGGCCGCCGCAATCTGGGCAGACGCGCCGCCTGCGGATCGCCGCCCCATCCTCGGCGGGGCGTGAATCCTTCACCTGCGTATCTTCTGACTGGCAATAGGGACAGCGCATGGAGGAGCCTTTGGTTGGCGAATCTGGTGAAGCGAAAGGCTTAGAGGTTTTTGCAACGATGGCAAAGTATCGCCAACAGCCCCTCGCCCTTCAGAGATAGCGAGACGCAAGCAGGATTGCCAGCCTCGCCAGGCAGCGTCGTCAGGGGGCGACGTCAGCGGTCGGGAATCCGCACGATGCGCCGAGGCTGCGATAGGCCTTGGTGAAGCCGTCCATGGATATGCTTCCAACCGGCGCATCGCCAAAGGAGACGTCAAGCACCGATGCACGGCGCATGGCACGCAAGAGCGCCAGGCTGGTCTTGGCCTGGTTGTCCACGGTCCAGTTGAGCCGGCCGTTCACCGCGCCGTCGGAATGGAGCTTGGCAGTGACGCGGCCCTTGTCGTCGCCAAAGGTGGCGGCGACGGACTTGCCGGCCGGCAGATCCTTGTTGTCGACGGCGATCGTTACGGACGGGTAGGCATCCGGCGGCAGGGCATCGCCGTTCGTGATGATGAGCGTCAGGGTACCGGGCACGCCACCGGCACCGATAAAGGCGGTCGAGGCCGCGCAGGTCTTGCGGAGATCCTCACCGGTGTCGACCTCGTCGACCAGGGTCGACCACCTACCGAAAGTTTCGAGCTTGGGTGCCGCCTGGGCGGGCGAAGCGGGTGCGGCCTGAGGTGCGGGTTGCGTCGGCTGAGCGGGTGCGGTTTGCGCTAGGGCGATGCCCGAGAACGGCAGGGCAATCAAAGCGGTCAGGACGCCAACGGCGCAAAGGTCGGCGAAACGAAATGGTCGCATCATCAAGGCTCCTGCCGGTCGCCCCGGCCTGCTGAAACGACGCTTGTCGCTGCAGCAGGCGGTAAGACTTCCTATCGCGTCAGCCGAGATAGGGATAGAGCGGGAAACGATCGGTCAGCGCTACCACCTTGGCCTTGACCGCTGCTTCGACAGCGGCATTGCCCTCGTCGGAATTGGCGACCTTGAGACCATCCAGCACTTCGGCGATCAGCTTGCCGATCTCGCGGAATTCGGCCTGGCCGAAGCCGCGCGTGGTGCCGGCCGGGGTGCCGAGACGCACGCCAGATGTGACGAAAGGCTTTTCCGGGTCGAACGGAATGCCGTTCTTGTTGCAGGTGATGTTGGCGCGGCCGAGCGCCGCCTCGGCGCGCTTGCCGGTGGCGTTCTTCGGGCGCAGATCGACCAGCATCAGATGGTTGTCGGTGCCGCCGGAGACGATGTCGAGACCGGTCTCCTTGAGGCTTGAGGCGAGCGCCTTGGCGTTGGCGGCGACGCTCTCGGCATAGACCTTGAAGCTCGGCTTCAGCGCTTCGCCGAAGGCCACCGCCTTGGCCGCGATGACATGCATCAGCGGGCCGCCCTGCAGGCCGGGGAACACCGCCGAATTCATCTTCTTGGCGATGTCCTCGTCATTGCACAGGATCATGCCGCCGCGCGGGCCGCGCAGCGATTTGTGCGTCGTGGTGGTCACGACATGGGCATGCGGCAGCGGCGACGGATGCACGCCGCCGGCGACCAGCCCAGCGATGTGGGCCATGTCGACCATCAGATAGGCGCCGACCGCATCGGCGATCTCGCGAAAACGCTTCCAGTCCCAAACGCGCGAATAGGCGGTGCCGCCGGCCAGGATCAGCTTCGGCTTGGTCTCATGCGCTGTCTTCTCGATGGCATCCATGTCGAGCAGATGGTCGTCCTGGCGCACGCCATAGGAGACGACCTTGAACCATTTGCCGCTCATGTTGACCGGCGAACCGTGAGTCAGATGGCCGCCGGAATTGAGGTCCAGGCCCATGAACGTGTCGCCCGGCTGCAAGAGCGCCAGGAACACCGCCTGGTTCATCTGGCTGCCCGAATTCGGCTGGACGTTGGCGAAGTTGCAGCCGAACAGCTTCTTGGCGCGCTCGATGGCCAGTTCCTCGGCCACGTCGACGAACTGGCAGCCGCCGTAGTAGCGTTTGCCCGGATAGCCCTCGGCGTATTTGTTGGTCATGATCGAGCCCTGCGCTTCAAGCACGGCGCGGGACACAATGTTTTCCGAGGCGATCAGCTCGATCTCGTGGCGCTGACGACCGAGTTCGTTGCGGATGGCGCCGAAAATCTCCGGATCGGCATCGGCCAGCGTGGTTTCGAAGAAGGATTCGAATTTGTTCGACACTGCCGCTGCTGTTGCCATGGCCTGAAATCCTCGGGGTTCGGGGGCTGCGAAGGTTCGCCGCGCCATTAACACAGTTGTTTTCGCCCCGCCACGTTTGCGGCGCGAAATTTGCTGGCCGGATTGCGCCAGCGAAGCCCGCGGGTCGCTATTTCCTTGCCTTGCGGCCTTTCAGCAAGGCCTCGGTGAGCGTGATCTCGGTAAACAGCGCCTGCGACGTATGGTCGTTGATCTCGCCGCTCCGAAACATGTCACGCACGGCTGCGCGCTCGGCCTCGATGCCGGCGAGCCGCAGTTCCAGCTCCAGCCTTCCAGCTTCGCGCGCCTCGGCGCGGGCTTCATCGGCTTCGTCGGAGGCGGCAATGCGGCGCCGGTAGCCGGCGACAATGCTGTCGGCGGCGGCAAGCCTGGCGTCAGGCACCTCGCCTCCCTCATCATCAGTTGCTCCGGCGATACTCTCGATGCGAGCGATCGCGGCCTTGGCGGCGCCGACACGCGCCAGGCGCTCTTCGGCGGCACCGGCATCCTCACCGGGCTCGACCAACCCCCTGGCGATCGTCGGCAAAGCGAGACTGGCGAAGACCAGCGAGCAGATGATGACGCCGGCGGCGAGAAAAATGACCAGGTCGCGTGCCGGGAACGGCGAGCCGTCCGGCATGGCCAGCGGCAGCGACAATATGCCGGCCAGCGTGATCGCGCCGCGCACACCGGCCACCGAACCGGCGAGCCGCACGCGCAACCCGAAAGGCTCCACCTTGCGCTTGCCCAGACGCGCGGCGATGCCGGCGGCGATATCGCCAACCCATATCCACAGGAAGCGCAGCGCGATCAGGCACAGCGTCAGCGCGATGACGGTCGCGATCGGCTGGAGGATCGGATGCATGCTCATGAGTTCCGGCGGCACATGGCGGATGATGTCGGGAAGCTGCAGCCCGAGCACGATGAAGAGAGCGCCGTTGAAAACAAAGGAAAGCGTCGTCCATAACGACATCGTCTGCATGCGCGCCGAGACGCCGAGGAAGCGGAACACGCCGGAGCCGCCGGTGAGCAGGCCGGCGGTGACCGCCGCCAGGATGCCTGACGCGCCGACGTGCTCGGCGCCGAGATAGGCGATGAAGGGCAGCAGGATCATCACCAGCACCTGCGCCTCGGCCGGCACGCCGCCGATGCGGTTGAGCAATTGCAGCAGCTTGGCGGCGACGAACAGCGCCGCCACGCCGATCATGATGCCGGCGGCGACAGCATAGAGGAAACTGAGCGAAGCGGCGGCGAAGGAAAAGCTGCCGGTCAGCACTGCTGCGACAGCGAAGCGGAACATGACGAGGCCGGAAGCATCGTTGAGCAGCGACTCGCCTTCCAGAATGTGCATCAGCCGCGCCGGAACGACATTCTTGTCGACGATCGAGGACACGGCCACCGCATCGGTCGGCGACAGCACCGCGGCGAGCGCGAAGGCGACCACCAGCGGGATGCTCGGCACCAGCCAGTGCAAGGCGTAGCCGAAGCCGACGATGGTGAAGAACACGAGCCCGATGGCAAGATCCAGGATCGGTCCGCGCAGCGCCATCAGTTCACGCTTCGGTGCGCCATAGGCATCGCCGAACAGCAGCGGCGGAATGAATACCAGGAGGAACAATTCCGGGTCGATCTCGACATGGATGCCGCGCACCGGCCAGGCGAGTGCGGCACCGATCGCAATCTGCAGCACCGGCAGCGGCACCCGCACCAGGCGCACCAGCGCGCCGGAAAGCGCCACGAAGACGAGTACAACCAGAATGAAGACGGCGACTTCCATGGTCCGGTTCCAGACTTTCCCGCCGACCATGCGCAAAGCCGGCCGATCCGTCCAGCCGCCTCGCTCCGCGAAAACCGCGGCAGGATCCGAGCAACGAAAAGGCCGCCCTGAGCGGCGGCCTTTTTTATAAAAATATCAGTCGCTTAAAGCGAAGACGTGATCTGCAGCTCGTTGTTGCCGTCGAGCGCGTAGACGTCGTCGCGGAACTGCACGACGCCTGGGGCCGTCGACCAGGCCGAGAGATAGAGGAAGTGGACCGGCACCGGGTTGGTAATCTGGATCGGCGTGTTTTCGCCGGTCTTGATCGCCGCCTCGAAATGCTGACGGTCCCAGCCAGGCGTGTCGCGCAGGATCCAGGTGACAAGGTCGCGCACATTCTGCACGCGCACGCAGCCCGAGGAATCGAAACGCATCATCTTGCCGAATAGGCTCTGCTGTGGGGTATCGTGCATGTAGACGCCGTCGGGGCTCGGGAAATTGATCTTGACCGACGCCATCGCATTGCCCGCGCCGGGATCCTGGCGGAAGCGATACTTGGCGGCGTCGTCGGTCGACCAGTCGACGTTGAGCGGATCGACTTCGCTGCCGTCCGGCGCGAACAGGCGGATGTGGCTGTCCTTCAGATAATCGGGATTCTTCCGCATCAGCGGAATGATGTCCTTGCGCACGATCGAGACCGGCGCGTTCCAGTACGGATTGACGATGATCTCGTTGATCTTGGAATTGACGATCGGCGTCTGGCGATCGATCTTGCCGACGATCGCGGTATGGCGAAGCACGACGCGGTCGTTCTCGACCGCTTCGATCTGTGCTGCCGGAATGTCGACCAGCACATAACGGTTGCCCAGCGTGCCGGCCTTTTCGCGTAGCCGCTGCAGATTGGTCTGCAACTGGCCAAGCCGGATCTGCGCCGAAACATTCATCGCCGCATAGGTGTATTTGCCCATCGAGCCATCGGCCGGCAGGCCATGGCGCAACTGGAAGCGCTTGACCGCCGAGTCGACGTAGGAGTCGAAAGCCGTCGAAATGCCGGCGCTCTGCGACAGGTCGCCCGCAACCATCAGGCGCTTACGCAATGGCACCACATCGGGATCATCGACGCCGAGCTGCAGTTTCTTGGTCGCGGGAACATCGACCCAGCCACCCTGCCCGACAATGTTTTGATATTGCGCGACCGCCTGTTCCGTGAAGGCAACGGTCTGCAGACTGAAGATCGGCAGCGTCGAGGCCACCTTGCCGCCCTCGCTGGCGCGGGCGTCGAACTGGTCGTCCCAATTGCCGCGCGCCGAGGATTTCAGGATATCACCGATCACATCTTGCGCATTGGCGCCGCCGGCAACCACCGCTGCTGCGAGCGCGGAGGCTCCGGAGAGGAAAAAACGACGGCTGGTTCTCATGGACGTTCCAGACATTTGTAGCAGTTCGATCACTTGCTGCGTTGATCACCGGGCGATCTCGCCCGCACTGTAAAATTGGCAATCTTAACAATTAGCCAACCATGCTCCGTATCACCTTGGTGTGACAGCGCCCAGGCGCGATACAGATTGCGGGTGAACGCATGGTCTTCACACCAGCATCACTGCCACTCTCGGTTCCATTGGAATATGGCGGCAACGTGGCCTTGGCCCGCGATTTGCATCGGGCGCCGCAGCGAAATGAAAGGCCCGTGCTTTTTCGGTATCGATCGGCATCCTTGATCGCGTCAAGCAGACGGCGGTTCGGCCGCTCCACGAGACGCGCTGCCTATCCTCACGATCCCTCAGTGTGAGGTTTCAACCTTTGGGCCCGGACCTGGCTTCGCCTTCAATTCCGAACATCGTTGCAACACCTCATGCTGGGGTAGCGCAGGACTTTGTTGTCCTCGAGTTTGAGCAGCAGCTCCCGCCTCTTGTCTGTGCTCTCGCCGTCCGTACACGTCATATCCAGGATGACGACATCCAGGCGGTTGATCTTCTGAACCTTGTCCAACGTGCAGCGGACCTCCCACATTTCCATTGCTTTGTCGGTAAACGTCACTATCGAGTCATTGTTGTCACAGGGCTCGCTGCCTTCCCCAGCGAAAGAATCCTTCCACCATTCCTCGGCAAAAGCCGTTTGCGAGACCAACAAAAGCACTGCGGCAACCGAGCAAATCTTCGTGCGTTTTCCCTCACCCATAACGCGCCCCTCCAGGCCGTGACATTAGGCACTGCTGCAGCGAAAGCAAACCTGGCCGGATATTTGGGCTTTGGGATCAGGAAAAGAAAAGGCCGATGCCTCTCGGCACCGGCCCTGACTGAAGGTCGATATTTCGGCCGCGCTTCTGTGGCGCGGGCCGGATCCGATGCGGCGCCTTACATCCGGTAGGCGATGGTGTCGTTCCAGAAGCGGTCGAGCCGCTGCAAAGCGCGGTTCATCTGCTTGAACTCGTCGGTGTTGATGCCGCCGACCTGTTCGATCGAGCCGACATGACGCTCGTAGAGGCCGGCAACGACCTCCGCCACCTCGTTGCCCTTCGGCGTCAGCGAGACACGGACCGAACGGCGGTCGATGCGCGAGCGCTGGTGGTTGATGAAGCCGAGATCGACCAGCTTCTTCAGATTGTAGGAGACGTTCGAGCCGAGATAGTAGCCACGCGAGCGCAGCTCGCCGGCGGTCAGCTCGGAATTGCCGATATTGAACAGCAGCAGCGCCTGGATGGCATTGATGTCGGAACGGCCGTTGCGGTCGAATTCGTCCTTGATCACATCAAGCAGGCGGCGGTGCAGCCGCTCAACAAGCTGCAGCGATTCCATGTACAGGGAACGGATAGCCTCGCGGCGATCGTCGGATACGTTGGCGGTCTTCGCCGCCGGACGCGAATTGATCATTGTCTTTGCCTCTCGTTTGTCGCCCTGGTGATTTTTTGTTTTTCACCTTGATCGCGACACTATCGAATACTCATAAAATTCGACTTAAACGCTAGGGCTAACAAGAGCTTACCGGTAAGAGGTTTCGCAAGAGGCTTAACGAACGGTCACCCGAGCAAGGATAATTAACCTAAAGATTTCGGCAACGATTGCGGGGCTCATTCGAGGCGACAGCCGGGCCGCCAATGTGCTCAAGGGCTTAGTGGCGGACCGGGCGCTTCTGCAGGTAGATGACGACGCGGAAGACAATGTAGAGCACCGCCACCGCCGCATGCGAGACGACAATCAGCAAGCGATGGCCGAATAGCTCGGGAAAGCCGGCATACATGACCGTCTCGGTCACCGCGCAAATGAACCAGATCACCGGGCCCCAGGACGCCAGCATCCACAGGCCGGCAGCGGCAAAGGGGAAGAACACGGCGAGCACCACCGCCGCGACCTGCCAGTGCACGGGCATCAGGTCGAACCGCCACAGCGTACCCGGATAAAAGCCGATCAACCTGATCCAGTAGAGAATGCCGAACAGCAGGCAGTAGCCCGATATGACGCGCTGGAACCAGGCGAAGATCACCTCCACCCCGGAGGGCTGCAGCACGACGCGCCTCGAGGTCACCTCGCTCATATCAAGAGTTCCCGTTCGCCGAGCGGAGCGAAATAGGCATCGACATCCGCTTCGCTGACCGCAGCGAGGCTTGCCGGCCGCCATTGCGGCTTCGAGCCCTTGTCGATGATGGCGGCGCGGATACCTTCGTAGAAATCATGGCCGGCGAGCATCCGGTTGAGGATGCGGAACTCCATTTTCATGCAGGCTTCCATGGACAGCGTCAGTCCGGCGCTGATCTGCCGCCAGGCGACGCGCAGGCTGGTCGGCGAGCAGGTGCGGATCGTCGCCAGTGTCTTTGCCGCGAACTCATCGGCGGCGGCCGCACGCTCGAGGCTGTCGATGACGCGGTTCAGGGACGGTTGCGAAAAATGGCGGACAATCGCCTCCAGCGTCGGTCTGTCGGTTTCTCGCCTTGCCTGCACGAAGAAGCCGCGCAGCACCGATTCCGGATCGCCGGTCAGTGTCAGCCGGTCGAGGAAGCCAGCCTGGTCCCCGGCCTTGATGGTGTGGGTGGCCAGCCCCGACCACAGCGCATCGCCATAGCGGATGCGATTGCCGGTCAGCGCCAGATACATGCCGAAGGAGCCGCCGAGATCAGGCAGCAGGTGGCTGGCGCCAACATCCGGAAAAAAGCCGATGCCGACCTCCGGCATGGCAAATTGGGCATTCTCGGTCATCACCCGGTGCGAGCCATGGAAGGAGATTCCGACACCACCGCCCATGACGATGCCGTCGATCAGGGCCACATAAGGTTTCCTATAACTGTTGATGCGGGCGTTGAGGCGATATTCGTCGGCGAAGAACTCGACCGGCGGTTTTCCCGCCCGGCCTGTCTCATAGACATGCAGGATATCGCCGCCGGCCGAAAAGGCCCTGCCCTCGGCCCTGACGACGACGACATCGACGCCCTGGTCGGTCTCCCAGGCGGAAAGGGCAGCGTCGAGCGCCCCGATCATGCGGTGCGTCAAGGCATTGAGCGCCTGCGGCCGCGTCAAGGTGACGACGCCGGCCCGGCCCAGATGTTCGAAGCGGATCTCGTCGCCTCCGCCAAAATCCATCGTGAAGAATCCCTCCCCCGGCCGCCGGGACTGAAGTGCTAAAGCGTGGCGCATGGGTGCGTCAATGGCGAGCACACCGGTGCAAGCTCTGGCCCGGACCAGGAGCCGGTACTAAAAATCGAGCTGCAATACTGAAAAACTGGATAGAGTTCATTGCAGCGCAGCTCTGGCGGGTCTTCGAACGGGACGATTGGTTATGACTCGATTTTCACGCTTTGCGCCGGTGGCAATTGGGCTGAGCATCTGCTTGGCTGTTCACCCTGTCATGGCGGGGACTTTGGAAGATCTCTACAGTTCGCAGACCATCGTCAACGGCAAGTACGAGAAGAACCGCCAGTCCGGCTTCAAGCGCTGTCTCGACGCGGTTCTGGTGCGGATTTCCGGTGATCAGCGCCTGCCGGCGAAACCTGAAATGACGGTATTGCGTGATAAGGCGGGCAGCTTCGTCGCTGGCTTTCGCTACCGCGACCGCATGGAAGGCATTCCCAACCATGACGATCAAGGCACCTACGACCGGCCTCACAACCTTTACTGCCAGTACAAGCCTGAAGTGATCGACCCGGTGCTTGCTTCGCTCGGCAGCAGGCCATGGCTGACCGCGCGGCCACGGCTGGCGGTGTTTTTGGCGACGGAGCGCGGAACAATGCATTACGCGCTCGATGCCGATGGCGACCGTGGCATGCCGATGCGCGAATCGTTCGGCAATGCCGCCGTACCGCTGGCCATGCAGGTGGCTTTTCCCACGGCAGCACAGCTGGCGCAGGCCGGATTGGACGATCGGGCGCTTCGCAATGCCCAGATGACAAAGCTCGACACACTCGCGAAGAAGGCCGGCGCCGACCAAGCGCTTTCCGGCAGTCTCATCTGGAGCGACAAGGAACTGGGCTGGATCGCCGACTGGCGGCTGGCCATGGCCGGCAAGACCTACATCTGGCAGGTGCGCGGTGTCGGCTTCGACGAGGCTTTCCGTGTCGCCATCAGGGGCGCAGCACAGATTCTGTCAGGCAATGGGCAACCCGAATAGACCTCGACCGCGTCGCTGGCACAATCGTGCCGCATTGGTCAGCGGCGGGAGCTCGTGGTAAAAGCCTGCCCGAACGAGAGTATTGGCGATGAACAAATTCACCCCCGCAAAGCCCGCCGGCGCGCGCGGCGTCGACGAGATCACCGGCAGCCGCCGTCTGCGCCGCATGCGCAAGGCCGACTGGTCGCGCCGCCTCGTGCAGGAGAACCGGCTCACGGTCGACGACCTGATCTGGCCGATCTTCGTCGTCGAGGGCAAGGGTGTCCGCGAGCCGATCGCCGCCATGCCCGGCGTCTTCCGCCTGTCGATCGATCTCGCCGTCAAGGAGGCCGAGCGCGCGGCAAAACTCGGCATTCCGGCACTCGCCACCTTCCCCAATGTCGACATCTCGCTGCGCGACCAGACCGGCTCGCACATCCTCGATCCCAACAATGTCATCAACCGCGCCACCCGTGCGATCAAGGATGCGGTGCCGGAGATCGGCATCATCACCGACGCAGCGCTCGACCCGTTCACCAGCCACGGCCATGACGGCATCCTGCGCGACGGCATCATCGTCAACGACGAGACAGTGGAACAGGTGACCGCCGCTGCTGTCATCCAGGCGGCCGCCGGTGCCGACATCATCGCGCCGTCCGACATGATGGACGGCCGCATCGGCGCCATCCGGGACGCGCTTGACGCCAATGGTTTCCAGGATGTGGCGATCATGTCCTATGCGACCAAATTCGCTTCGGCCTTCTACGGCCCCTATCGCGAGGCGGTGGGCACCGCCGGCCTGCTCAAGGGCGACAAGAAGACCTATTACATCGACCATGCCAATTCCGACGAAGCGGTGAGAGAGGCCGAACAGGACATTGCCGAGGGCGCCGACATGCTGATGGTCAAGCCCGGCCTGCCCTATCTCGACATCATCCGACGGCTGAAAGACGAGTTCCAGATGCCGACCTTCGCCTACCAGGTGTCGGGCGAATATTCGATGATCAAGGCGGCAGGCGCCAATGGCTGGATCGACGGCGAGAAGGCAATGCTGGAATCGCTGCTCGCCTTCAAGCGCGCCGGCTGCGACGGCATCTTGACCTATTTCGCGCCCGAAGTGGCGGAACTGCTGAAGGGATAGCCGACATTGCTGCGAAGGCTGGGCAAGCATTTCAGATCATTGTTTGTCCCCGTGCCACGCGGCGACACTGCTACGCCCGGCTATCACGCCTACGTCACGCTCCATGACTGGATTGTGCCGAGCCTAAAACTGTCAAACGCTATCGGGCAGCTTTCGGACAAACATAAATCCGCGGTCGAGGCGATATGGGCAGAGCTGGAGAGCGGCCTCGCCGGCTGGAGGACGAAGCATCTGATTCTGGCAGCGGATATTGCCACTGAAGTCCGGGATAGCGTATCGGCGCCTGACCGCGCTGATACGGTCGTCTCCATTCTCGTCGACCAGTCCGGATCGATGCGCGGCCAGAAAATGCTGTACGCGGCTGCTTCAGTCGACATTGCACAGGAGTTTCTGCGGACACTCGGCATAAAGGTCGATATCCTTGGGTTCACCACGCGCAATTGGCGCGGTGGGGAATCGCGGCGCATCTGGAATGAAGATGGCCGGCCCAAAAATCCGGGAAGGCTGAACGACCTGCTGCACATTATCTACCGGCAGGCCGACGACAGCCGTCAGAGCAGTTTGGGTCATGTTCTCAAGCCGATGTTACGGCCGGACCTTCCCAAGGAGAACATCGACGGCGAAGCCATCGAGTGGGCCGTTGGGCGTCTGCGAGAACGACCCGAGGCCCGTAAGGTTCTGCTTGTTGTCTCAGACGGAGCACCCGTTGACGACGCCACGCTGCTGGCAAATGGAGCGCACTATCTCCAAGACCATATTTTGCAGGTGATTGGGCAGGTTGAGGCAGCCGGAGATATCGAATTGCTGGCCGTTGGTCTGGGCTTTGCCGTCGACCGATACTACCGGACGTCGGCGCATTGCGAGGCGCCCGACGAGCTTGCCGGGACGGTGTTGTCCCTCTTGCGGGACCATTTGATCGCTAAACGGGACAGTAAAGTCGAGTTGAGCTGACAAGGCTGCACCCCGCCTTTCGTACCCCAGCGTTGCAGGTCCGCTACGTTGGGAGATTGCTGCCGCCAGAAAACTGCTTGCAATTAAAAACCAGTTTGATACAAAACAACTGCTTGCAAAATACAACTGGTTATCGAGGAGGCTCGCATGTCCAAACTTCGCGTCAACGCTTTCACCCTGTCGCTCGACGGCTATGGCGCCGGTCCTGATCAGGATCTGAAAAATCCGCTCGGCGTCGGTGGGGAATCCTTGCACAAGTGGTTTGTCGACACCCGCACCTTCCGAGAGATGGTGCTCGGACAAGATGGCGGCACCACCGACGTCAACGAGGCGTTCGCGGCGCGCAGCTTCGAAAATGTCGGCGCCTGGATCCTCGGCCGAAACATGTTCGGACCGATCCGCGGCGAGTGGCCTGACGACAGCTGGAAGGGCTGGTGGGGCGACAACCCGCCCTATCATGTGCCGGTTTTCGTGCTCACCCATCACAAGCGGGAACCGATCACGATGGAGGGCGGCACCACTTTCCACTTCGTCACTGACGGTATCCATTCAGCTCTTGAACAGGCTAAGGCTGCCGCTGGCGGCAAGGACGTGCGGGTCGGCGGCGGCGTCGCCACCATCCGGCAATATCTGCAGGAAAAACTGATCGACGAGATGCATCTGGCGATCGCGCCGGTGCTGCTGGGCACGGGCGAGAACCTTCTTACCGGCCTCGACATGCTCAAGCTCGGTTATGTCTGCAACGAGCAGGTGGCGACGCCGCTCGCCACGCACGTCATCATCAAGCGGGCGTAGGTGGAGAGCCAATCTCCCCCCTCGAGGGGGAGATTGCAGCTTCGTCTATCTCAATACTTCTCCGGCACGTAAAGCTCGCGCGGCAGCACTTGGCGTTCGTATTCGGGGTTGAAGACGCGCTCCGGCAGCGTGATCTCCTCGTGCGGCACCTCCTCGTAGGGCAATTGCTTGAGCAGATGGTCGATGCAGTTCAGCCGCGCGCGCTTCTTGTCGTTGCCCTCGACGATGAACCAGGGCGCTTCCGGGATGTTGGTGCGGGCGAAGGTCTCTTCCTTGGCCTTGGTGTATTGCTCCCAGCGCACGCGCGACTGCAGGTCCATCGGCGACAGTTTCCACTGCTTCATCGGATCATGGATGCGCATCAGGAAGCGCATCTGCTGTTCCTCGTCGGTGATCGAGAACCAGTATTTGACCACGGTAATGCCCGAGCGGACCAGCATGCGCTCGAACTCCGGCACGTCGTGAAAGAATTCTTCGACCTGATCGGGCTGGGCAAAACCCATCACCCGCTCGACGCCCGAGCGGTTGTACCATGAGCGGTCGAACAGCACGATCTCGCCGCCGGCCGGCAGATGCGGGACATAGCGCTGGAAATACCATTGCGACTTTTCGCGCTCGGTCGGCGCCGGCAGTGCCACAACACGGCAGATGCGCGGATTGAGCCGCTGGGTGATGCGCTTGATGACACCGCCCTTGCCGGCCGAGTCGCGTCCCTCGAAGATCACCACCAGCTTCTTCTTGTGATAGGCGACCCAGGACTGCAGCTTGATCAATTCGGACTGCAGGCTGATCAGGTCGCGAAAATATTGCATGCGATCGATCGAAGGCGGATGCGAATTCTTGTAGATCTTGGCGATCTCCATCGACAGCGCCGGCTCCGACATTTCGAGCTCATAGTCTTCGTCGGGCGTGTCGGCGAGTTCGGCTTCAAGCCAATCCCTGGCCGCAGAATTCTGTTTTAGCTCGGTCATTATCGGCTGCTCCACTTGCAAGCTCTGTCGATCGGCGCCCCAAACTCCCGGCTTACAGCCCGGAACGGCAACGCCTGAGCCGACTTCAATATAGGCCCGCAATGACGGTTTTATTGCAGCCTGACCTGATCGCCACCACTGCAAAAACCCGCGAGGCATGATCGATCCGCCGCCCTGGCATGGAGACATGCCGCGCAAATTGTCCTACAAATAGCAGCCACATTCGGGCGCCCTTCCCAACCCCTTCTCAATGCAATCGCGAGGACCGACATGGAATACCGCACTCTCGGCCGTTCCGGCCTGAAAGTATCGACGCTGACCACGGGCACCATGACTTTCGGCGGCGCCGGCGCATTTTCGGCTGTCGGCAAGACCGACCTCGACGAGGCGCGCCGGATGATCGATCTCTGCATCGACGCCGGCATCAATGTCATCGACACCGCCAATGTCTATTCGAACGGCATTTCGGAAGAAATCATCGGCGAAGCGCTCGGCGGCAAGCGCAAGGGCGACGTGCTGATCGCCTCCAAGGCGCGGATGCGGATCGGCAAAGGTCCCAACGATGAAGGCCTGTCGCGCCATCACCTGATCCGCGAATGCGAGAAGAGCCTGAAGCGGCTCAGGACCGACGTCATCGACATCTATTTCCTGCACGAATGGGATGGCGTAACACCGCTGGAGGAAACCATCGCCGCGCTCGATACGCTGGTTGCCCAGGGCAAGATCCGCTATGTCGGCTGCTCCAACTATTCCGGCTGGCAGGTGATGAAGGCGCTCGGCATCAGCGACAGCCATCATCAGCCGCGCTTCGTCACGCAGCAGATCCATTACACGCTGGAAGCGCGCGAGGCGGAGTACGAACTGCTGCCGATTTCCGTCGACCAGGGGTTGGGCGTTCTGGTCTGGAGCCCGCTTGCCGGCGGATTGCTGTCCGGTAAATACCGCCGTGACAGCCCCACCGCCCGCCAGCTTGCCGGCTGGTCGGAACCACCGATCCGCGACGAGGATCGGCTGTGGCGGATCGTCGATGTGCTTGTGGAGATCGGCGCGCAGCGCGGCGTGTCGGCAGCGCAGGTGGCGCTGGCCTGGCTGCTTGGCCGGCCGTCCATCAGTTCCTTGGTGATCGGTGGCAGGACGGAAACGCAGTTCCGGGACAACATCGCGGCGGCAAGCCTGGTGCTTTCCGGCGAGGAGCGCGAGCGCCTCGACGCGGTCAGCCGGCCGCCCTTGCTCTATCCCTACTGGCACCAGCAACTGACGGCAAAGGACCGTTTTGGTGCCGCCGATCTGGTGATTGACCGAAGCGGCATCTGATCGGCAAATCGACGGCGATAGGTATCGCCACCGCAATGATGGGCCTGGCCCTTCATTGCGACGCGCATCTTGCAAGCCTGGCCATCATCGACGCACTATCGCTTCAGCTGTTGTGTTTGACGGCTAATGCTCCTAGGCAGGACCAGAGCCGCGAGGCAGTGAAAAGGAGCCGATATGGCGCGACCACCAAATTACGATCAGGAACGCAAGGAACGCGACCGCCAGAAGGCGGCCAAGAAGGCCGAGAAGCTGGCAGCCAAGGTTGCAGCGAGGGAACGTTCGAAGCCCGAAGACGAGACTGAAGCCGAAACCGAAACGGCAAAGTGACGGCAAACGGCCCGCAGATGCGGGCCGCGCCTCAATTCGGATTGCCGCCCCGGATGTCGCCTTGTGTCAGGCCGGCGCCTTGTCGCTGACGAACACGTCCACTTCGCGTGCTGCCGCGATGAAGGCGCGCCTGGCGTTCATCGCCGGCTTGTCGCCGGCGAGTGCGTCATGGCAGGCCTGCAGGGCCGCGCGATGCTTGGGGCTGCGCTTGCCGGGCCAGCTGTTGAGGAGGTAGTCGGAAGCCTCACGCGCCGTGCGCAAGAGCTGAGTGCTTCCCGCCGCGACTGACTTCACAGTCACAGGTGTTTCAAATCGGTTGTTTTCCATGGCCGCTCCTTACGCCATCGGCGTCTGCGAAGCGAGGCGAAAGTGCGCGTACGTCCAGACGCCGCTTTGCGCCCCTTCATCCACTCTTAAGCAGCAACGACGGCAAAGCCTCTGGCGCGAAGACCGCGCCGATCGTTGGCGAGCGACGTCACCAGCCGGTCGCGGCTGCCGACGATGTGGCCTGACAGCAGGCGCGCGGCTTCATCGGCGTCGCCAAGGCGCGTGGCCGCCAGAATGGCGCGATGTTCAGCCCAGGCGCGGGCAAGGGCCGCTTCGTCGCGAACCTCCAGCCAGCGCGCCCGCGACAGGCGCGTCATGGCATCGCGCACCGCCCTAAACAGGAACTCATTGCCCGACAGACGCGCCAGTTCGATGTGAAAATCCATGCCGACGCGATGCCATTCCTCGCGCGGCGTGTCGTTGTCGCAGGACTCGAGCATCGCCTCGATGACATCGACGGCGCTCCGGTCCGCCAGGCTGCATGTCAGGCGAAGCGCCGCAACCTCGACCGCCTCCCTGTAGACGGCGATCTGCTCGAGTTCAGCCAGATTGATCGGCGACACCGTCCAGCCACGTCCGTCCCTGCCGACCAGGCCCTCGGTCTCAAGCCGCAGCAGTGCTGCCCTGACCGGGGTTCGCGACGCGCCGAAGCGGCTCTCGATCCAGCGCTCGGTCAGCTTCTCGCCGGGACCGATCTCGAGGCCCAGGATCATTTGCCGAAGCTGTTTCTCGACGCTCTGCATCTGCGACATTTTTGCTCCCGGTTTCCGATGGCTTCCGACCGTTGACGACGATCACATTTGAGGTTGCATTGACAGCGGCCAAGCTTGCGTCCATGACGTGAACCATCTTGGTATCCCAAATTGGTATCCGCAGCAACCATCGAGAAAAGAGTTGCTGGGACAGGACATATGACATGCAGCAGAGCACGCCCCCGGCGACCGACAGCACCTACAACATCCACTGGCGGCGCAATCTGTTCGTGTGCTTTGCCGGCTCGTTCTCGACGCTTGTCGCCATGACGCTGCTTTTGCCGTTCCTGCCGCTCTATATCGAGCAGCTCGGCGCCGAGGGCCACGCGGCGATCGTGCAGTGGTCGGGGATCGCCTATGGCGCGACATTCTTCGCGGCGGCGCTGGTGGCGCCGCTCTGGGGACGTCTCGGCGACCGCTACGGCCGCAAGGTGATGCTGGTTCGCGCCAGCTTCGGCATGGCCATATGCATGTCGCTGACCGGCATGGTGCAGACGGTCTGGCAACTGGTGCTGCTGCGGCTGCTGATCGGTTTTGCCGGCGGCTATTCCTCGGGATCGACCATCCTCGTCGCCATGCAGACGCCGAAGGAGCGTTCCGGCTGGGCGTTGGGCCTGCTGTCGGCCGGTATCACGGGTGGGGCTCTGGTCGGTCCGCTGGTTGGCGGCGCCCTGCCGCCGCTGATCGGCATCCGCGCCACCTTTCTCCTCTCCGGCGGCGTCATCTTCCTGGCGTTCCTGGCAACCACGTTTCTGATCAAGGAGAATCCCCGGCCGAAAACAGCGGACGCCGCAGCGACGCAGAAGCGGAAAGGCGGCTGGTCACAAATCCCCGACAAGCGGCCTGTCGTCGCCATGCTGGCGACCGGCATGCTGTTGAGCTTCGCCACCATGTCGATCGAGCCGATCATCACCGTCTATGTGCAGCAGTTGATTGCGGACCAAAGCCGCGTGACGCTGATATCGGGCGTCGTCATGTCGGCGGCGGCCCTTGGCGCCATCCTGTCGGCCTCGCGCCTCGGCAAGCTCGCCGACCGCGTCGGCCACTGGAACGTCATCATCGGCGCGCTTGCCGTCTCGGCGCTGCTGCTGATCCCGCAGGCCTTCGTCACGCAAAGCTGGCAACTCATCGGCCTGCGTTTCCTGATGGGCCTGGCGCTGGGCGGCCTCTTGCCGTGCATCACCAGCGTTATCCGTCACAATGTGCCTGACGGCGTCGGCGGCAACGTGCTCGGGTTGTCGATTTCCGCCCAGTATGTCGGGCAGGTCGCCGGCCCCCTGCTGGGCGGCTTTGCCGGTGGTCATTTCGGCATGCGCTCGGTGTTTCTGGGCACATCCGTCTTGATGGCGGGGGGCGCGGTGTATAACTGGCTGGCGCAATCACGCCGCGCGCAGGACATGCTCGCCAACCCCGGCAAGCCCTGACCGAGTCAGGCATATCCCTCGGATACCACGGAGCCACGGACATGAGCACGGCCGAGCAATTTTCCGGCGCCAGCAGCCGTATCCTCGTGCTGGCCAGCGGCCTCTGCGGCGCGGCGGGTGTGGCGCTGTCGGCCGCGGCGGCGCATCTGGGTGGCGCCTTCGTCGGCACCGCGGCATCGTTCCTGCTGATGCACGCGCCGGTCTTCCTTGCCGCCGGACTGCTTGGCGCAAACCGGATCCTGCGCATCGCCAGCCTGATCCTGCTGGTTGGGCTTCTGCTTTTCTGCGGCGATCTGCTAGCCCGCGATTTCCTCGGGTCGCGACTGTTCCCGCTGTCGGCGCCGATCGGCGGCACCCTGCTCATCGCCGGCTGGCTGGCGATCGCTGCCTCGGCACTGGTGCGCGCACGTTCCTGAACGCCTCTGGGCGCCCTGCCCGATAAACAGACCTCCGCCTGTCAAACGTCGTTTGCCGGGCCGTTAGTTCTGCCGGGGCTCGGGCTGGATGACCAATTCGCGATTGCGCCGCCGGAACCTTGCCAACCGACGCCGCTCCGGCCGTTCGGAAGCCGGCTCGATGCCCCAATAGTTGCGATAGATGTCTTCAAATAGATAGCTCACGGGATGCATGATGTGCACTCCTTCCAGTGTTTGAATCGATCCAATCGATGGGCACGAAAAACCGCCCCGCTCAGCTCCGCTTGCGCTCCACAAGGAACCGCAGCTCGCGGACCCATGGACCGGCTTTGCCACGACGCCTCTGCGTCGCGGTGTTCGACGAGATGCTCCAGTCGTTGCGGTAAATGTCTTCGAACAGAAAATTGACGGGATGCATGACACAACTCCCTGCTTGATGTTGAATCGATCCAATCCTGACGACCGGCATTCCCTTGGATCGATTCAAACATAGGCCTTATCGAGGCTTTGATCAAGTCAAAATTTGAACCGATCCAACGAAAGTGTTAGATGGGAAGAATTCAGGAGACGAAGATGGCACCACTTATCTCTGCAAAGACAAGACCGGTCCGGTTGGCGGACATCGCCAAGGCAGCCGGCGTATCGCACGGCACCGCGTCCAACGTGTTCGCCCGTCCGGAGATCGTGCGCGAGGAGGTCCGCGAGCGGGTCAAGGCGGCAGCCGAGGCCATGGGATATGGCGGCCCCGATCCCAAGGGCCGGCTGCTGCGCGCCGGCAAGGTCAATGCCATCGGTGTCGCGACCGCGGAACCCCTCTCCTATTTCTTCGACGACCCCTTTGCCCGGGTGATGATGGCCAGCATCTCGCAGGCTTGCGACGCGACCGGTGCGGGGATTTCGCTGGTCTCCGCAGCCAACAACGAACAGCTTGCCTGGAACATACAGAGTGCGCTGGTCGACGGTTTCATCGTCTTTTGCGTCGATGGCGGTTCAAGGCTGGTCGAACTGGCGCGTGAACGCAAACTCCCCTTTGTCGCGCTCGATCTCGATTCGGACGACGACGACGCCGTTGCAGCGATCGGCGTCGACAACATCGCCGGGGCTGGCCTGGCGGCCCGCCACCTGACCGAACTCGGACATCGCCGCTTTGCCGTGCTTGCCCTGCCCGTCGCGGACTCCGGCTTCGGCCCCACCACAAGGGAGCAGATGGAGAAGGCCCTCTATTCCGGGACGCGCGACCGCCTGCGTGGCTATTTCGCGGAACTCTCCCGCGTCGACATCGACGTCGAGCGTGTGCCGATCTACGAAACCGTCAATGACGAGGAAAGCGTGCGGGCCGGCCTCGATCATATTTTCGCCGGCGCCGAGACCCCGACCGCCATCCTGGCTATGTCAGACAGGATGGCCTTGCATGCATTGGACTGGCTGCGGCAGCGTGGCGTCACGGTACCCGGCGACGTTTCGATCGTCGGCTTCGACGGTGTTCCGGAAGGAGCGGTTTCCAGTCCGCCGCTGACCACGATCGTCCAGCCGATCGCCGAGATGGGCCGTCTTGCCGTCAAGGCGATCCTTGAAAATGATGGCTCATTCAGCCGGCAATCGCTGCCGGTCCAACTCGTGGTGCGAGCTTCATCCGGCCCCTCGCCCGCCTAAGCTCAACGGCCCATTCTTGTCGCCATGGTCGGCATCGCGAAGGATGCAGCATGGACGGGCGGTGCGGCGTGAGCCGGCCTGCTTTTGGCGGACCAGCCAAGTCCCGAAAGCCATTCGAGATAGTAGGCAAGCGCGAACTGCATGACGATGCCGGCCGATATCAACAGGCTGTCATAGGCAAATCCGCCCGGATTGATCAGCTTCAGCACCTGCGCCGCCATCGCGAGCACCGTGCCGGCAATGAAAACCGGCAACGATCGTTTGCCCAATATGGCAAGCGGATGATCGCGCCCGGTGCGAAACAGGTTCGAGATGGCGGGGAATGCCACGATCAGGTAGCTCACCGCCAATATATGCAGCAGCCTCGGCAGCGACAGAAATGTCTTGTCGAAGCCGGTCAGCACCGGAGGCAGGCCCAACCAGGAGATATGCCCCCAAAGCGGGCTGTGCACCCAGACCAGCGCGGTTGCGGTGTAGGCCAAGGCAGCGCCAACCAGCCAGCGATTGACCGGGATGATGCCGCCGCGACGCACATGCAGCGTGCCTGCCAGGCCGATGTTGAAAAGGAACTGCCACGACAGCGGGTTGAGAAACCAGAAGCCGGGCTCGGGATAGTTGGGCGGAGCAATTTGATAAACCCCCGCGACCAGCCACAGGGCGCCGGAGGCGACCAGTGCCGAGACCGGCCGATAGCTGACAATGAGCAGGAACACCGGCGTCAGCAAGAGCAGCACCGCATAGACGGGCAGTATGTTGTTGTAGCCGAGTTGGTGGCCGAGCGTCACGATGCCGATCAGCACCTGCGGCGTATTCTTGATCAACGGCTCGATGTTGATCATCGTCAGAAGCTCCGGCCGCCTGACGAACACTGCCGCCGCGCAGAAGATGGCCATCACCACCATGGTGGTGACGATGTGGGCGGCATAGAGGACACCGGCGCGGCGCCACATCTTCAACGTTGCCAGCAGCCGGTTTCCAGGTTGGAATTTCCTGCCATAGGCAAGTGCGACCGAGATGCCGGAGATCAGTACGAAGACTTCCGCCGCATCGGAAAAGCCGAAATTCTTGTAGGTCAGATACTCGAAGGCGGTACCTGGCACATGGTCGACATAGATGGTCAGCAAAGCGAGAGCACGGAGCACGTCTATGCGCGTATCGCGCTCAGTGCGATCCGGGACACGCGCATCGCGGTCCGAGACACGCGCATCGCGGTCTGGGGAAATCTGGGTGGTCATCGACAAAAAGGCCTCAAAGCTGGTTGTTCATACCGCGCAATGCGACCCCCGGCGCACCGCTTCGATTCCTCCCGAAGGAATGTTATCGGCGGAGAAACGGACTGTAATGCGCCCGGTTCAATCAACTTTCGCGGAGCTTGAAAATATTGCGTTTTGAAGCCGGCAAATTGAGCGAAACCTCATATAATCAAGAGGATGCGCGATGATCGAACAGACCTCACAAGATGGTGCGCTGCGGCGTGATCTCGCCTTCAGCTACCGGCTTTACAGCCCGGCGGATTCAACCGGCGAATGTCTCTTCCTGCTGCATGGATCGGGTGTCGACGAGACGACATTGGTGCCGCTGGCACGGGAGATCGCACCGCGGGCCAAGCTGATCACGGTGCGTGGCCGCATTGTCCAGGAGGATGGTTTCCGCTGGTTCGGGCGCATCACGCCGACGCGCTTCGAACAGGCAAGCATCCGCACCGAGACCGATGCCTTTGCGGGCTTCGTCGCCGACGCGGCCAGACGCCACCATCTCGATATCTCACGCGCGACGTTCCTCGGCTATTCGAACGGCGCCAATCTGATTTCGAGCCTGATGCTGCTGCATCCGGCTCTTATAGAGCGCGCCGCACTGCTGCGGCCGATGCCGGTGCTCGATGATGTGCCGGCGACGGATTTGTCAAAGGTGCGCGTCCTGATGATCGCCGGCGCCGCGGATCTCACCTATTCGCCCTTCGCCCCTGCTCTGGTGACATTGCTCAGCCAGCATGGCGCCGAGATCGACGCCCGGATTGTCTCATCAGGTCATGAATTCGGCAGCGCTGACGCGGCAATCGTCAGGCAATGGCTGCGGGGATCGGCGGCGCAGGCAGGCTGACGGACTCACCAGCATGACCAGTCTGCCTACCCCCGTCCCATCCTGTTCCAGGCATCCAGTCCGGCGATCTTGTAGGCTTCGGCAAGCGTCGGATAGTTGAAGGTGTTGTTGACGAAGAAGTCGACGGTGCCGCCGAGATTGATCACCGCCTGGCCGATGTGGATGAGTTCGGTGGCGCCCTCGCCGATGATGTGCGCGCCGAGCAGACGGCGCGTTTCGATCGAAAAGAGCAGCTTCAGGAAACCGGTGTTGACGCCCATGATGTGGCCGCGCGAGGTTTCGCGAAAGCGCGCCACGCCGACCTCATAGGCCGCACCGCTTTCACGCACCTGTTCCTCGGACTGGCCAACCGTCGAGATTTCCGGCACCGCATAGATGCCATAGGGGAATGTTTCTGGTGGCGGCGGCAAAGGCACGCCGAAGGCATGGCAGGCGGCCACCCTGCCCTGCTCCATCGACGTCGAGGCCAGGCTCGGAAAGCCGATGACGTCGCCGGCGGCGTAGATGTTCGGCACTCTGGTCTGGAACGTATGCGGATCGACCTTGATACGGCCCCTGGAATCGGCGTCGATACCGACCACATCGAGGCCCAGGCTGCCGACATTGCCGGTGCGACCGGCGGCGTAGAGCACGACCTCGGAACGGATAGTGCGGCCATCGGCCAGTTCCACCTCGGCGACATCAGGCTTGGAGCGGATTTCCTTCACCGCGCTGCCCAGCCGGATGGTCATGCCACGATCGCGCATCTGGTGAATGAAATCGTCGACGATCTCGCGGTCGACGAAATCGAGGATGGAGTTGCGCGGCTCGACCAAGGTTACCGGCACGTCAAGCGCGGAAAAGATCGTGGCATATTCGACCCCGATGACGCCGGCGCCGATCACGGTCAGCGTGCGCGGCAAGCGATCAAGCTCCAGCATCTCGTCACTGTCGAAGACGCGGGTCTTGTCGAAAGGCACGTCGCGCGGCCGGTGCGGCCTGGTGCCGACCGCGATCAGCGCATTGGCAAAACCGACCTCGCTGTAGTCGCCGGTGTCGGTGGTCAGGCTGACCTTGTCGGGGCCAAGGAATTTCACCGCAGCCCGGGCGCTCTTGACCGTGTTGCGCATGAACTGGTGCTGCAGCACCTCGACCTCATGGTCGAGCGTCTTGTGCAGGCGCTCGACCAGATCGCCGACCGAGATGTCTTGCTTGACCCGGTAGCCGCGCCCGTAGAAGCCGCGCTCACGCCAACCCGAAAGGTTGAGCACCGTTTCGCGCAGCGTTTTCGACGGGATGGTGCCGGTATGCACCGAGACACCGCCCAGACGCCGGCCGCGATCGACCACCAGCACCGACTTGCCGAGCTTGGCCGACTGCACCGCGGCCCGGCGACCGGAAGGGCCGCTGCCGATGACCAGCATGTCGTAGTCCATATTGCCCCGTCCCCTGCCATGTGCGCTTTTGCTGCGCCGCAGCAAGCTAATGCTATCCGCGCCGCAAGTTCAACCGGTTCAGATTGCGCCTGGCGCCTTGAAGGCCGGCGCACCGCAAGAAGCCCGATCTTGATTCCGCCACAGGCCTTCACCATTTCATGGCTGAGCGGTCCGCACCCTATGTCGGACCTTGTTACGAGGAAATGACATGGACGCGCGCGTTCTCGACGGCGAAATCATCACCAGCAGGCTCGACGATGTCAGGGCCTATGACGGTGTGCGCACGAAGCGCATTCTGGCTTTCGTAATCGACTATGTCATCGTCGCGCTGCTTACCATTCCGTTTGCCGTTCTGGTGTTCTTCCTCGGGCTTTTGACCCTCGGGCTTGGCTGGATGCTGTTCGGCATCCTGGTACCGGCCGTCGCCATCCTCTACATCTGGAACACGCTGGGCAGCACCGACCAGGCCACCACGGGCATGAAGATGATGGGCATCCGCCTTGACCGGCTCGACGGCAGGCCGATCGACGGCCTCACCGCGGTCGTCCATTCGGTGCTGTTCTGGGCCGGCAATGTCATCCTGTCGCCGCTCGTCCTGCTGGTGACGCTGTTTTCCGACCGCAAGCGCACCTTGCACGATCTTTTGCTTGGCACGGTCGTCAGCCGCACCGACCGCTGAAACGGCCCTCTGAAGAGCAGTCGCAACTGATTGAGCACAAATGTGAAGGCGTCGAGTCGACCACGCCCACACAATCCTGTTGAATTTTTCGCCGTCCGCGCCAAAGGTAGAGCGATTCGAAGGAGTGTTTCCAAGGCTCGATGACGCAGCATCCGACCCAGTCGCCGCAGTTCTTCCTGACCGCGCCTTCGCCGTGCCCCTATCTCGACGGCCAGTTCGAGCGCAAGGTGTTCACGCACCTGGTTGGCGACAAGGCGGCGGAGATGAACGACCTCTTGACGCAAGGCGGCTTCCGGCGCTCGCAGAATATCGCCTACAGGCCGGCCTGCGAGACCTGCCGCGCCTGTGTTTCGGTACGCATCCTCGCCCAGGAATTCGTCGCCAGCCGCAACATGAAGCGCGTGCTGCAGCACAATTCCGACCTCGTCGGCCACATGCACAATGCCGAGCCTTCGACCGAACAATATTCCCTGTTCCGCAGCTATCTCGACGCCCGCCACCGCCGTGGCGGCATGTCCGACATGACGGTGCTCGACTATGCGATGATGGTCGAGGATACCCATGTCGACACCAAGGTGATCGAGTATCGGCGGCGTGGACCCGATACGTTCATCACCGGCAAGGGACAGGGCGAGCTGATCGCGGTGGCGCTCACCGACAAGATGGCCGACGGCCTGTCGATGGTCTATTCCTACTTCAATCCCGATTTCGAGGAACGGTCGCTCGGCACGTTCATGATCCTCGACCACATCGCCCGCGCCAGGGCGATGGGCCTGCCCCATGTCTATCTCGGCTACTGGGTCAACGGCTCGCGCAAGATGAATTATAAGATGCGCTTCATGCCGCAGGAGCATCTCGGCCCGAAGGGCTGGGAGCGCTACACCAACGAAGCGGTCGCGCGCTGATTAGTCTTTCCCAAGTCCGGGCTTAAACATTTTCAATCGAGACGATGCTGGTCTTTCCGCTGGTTGGCGGAGAGCGTGAGATTGCGCCGGTCCGCCATCCTCTCCCGAATTCATTGTGAAAGTCGCTGCATGTCATCTCACGATACTCACACCAAAGGACTTCTGCTCACCGCATTTGGCGGGCTGACGCTGACCGTGGATATCCCGCTGATCCGGCTCGCCCACGGCGAGGCGTGGACAATCTTGCTGCTGCGCACCGGCTGCACCTTGGCCGCGGCACTGATCATGTGGACCATCTGGCGCTCGTTCAGCAAGAATGCGCCGCAGCTGATACCTGGCTGGTCGGGCCTGATCGTTGCCGCGATCTACGGGCTCGGCGCGATTGCGTTCATCACAGGCGTCTACAACACCTCGACCGCCAACCTGGTGTTCATCCTGGCCTTCACAACCATGTTCGCCGCGCTGCTTTCATGGGTGTTCCTGAAGGAGCGGCCGCGGCCGCTGACCCTTGCGGCATTGGCCATGATGATTGTCGGCGTCGTCATCATCGTCGGCGATTCCGTCGGCACCGGACATCTGTTCGGCGACCTGATGGCATTGTGTTCGGCCTTCCTGATCGCCTGCGCCATCACCATCTCGCGCGCCAGCGGCAAGGACATGGGCTTTACCTCACTGATCGGCGTCGTCCTGCCTTTAGGGCTGGCGGCGTTCATGGTCTCCAAGACCGGCTTTCAGGTGGAGGCGCCATGGTGGATCATCCTCAACGGCGCCGTCATCATGCCGATAGCGTTCTTCTGCCTTGCCACCGGGCCGAAATACATTTCGGGCCCTGAAGTGGCGATGTTCTACCTGCTTGAAACCGTGCTGGCGCCAGTCTGGGTGTGGATGATCTTTGCCGAAACACCGACGCGCAACAGCCTGATCGGCGGCGGGATCCTGATCGTCACACTGGTCGCGCATTCGCTGTGGCAACTTCACGAGGGCCGCAAGCGGCGTGGCGACCTTGCGGTGCAACATCCGGTCTGAGGTGTGTTGAAATCAGGCGCTGGCCTTCTTCGCCACGTCAGGTTCCGGCAGGGCCTCGATTTGCGGACCGGCTTCGATTTCGGCTGGCGAGCCGGGGATGATGTCGTCGGCCAGTTCGACCTCGCGCAGCCATTCGCGCCAGATCGCGACCAGCAGCGCCATCAGCACCGGGCCGATGAACAGGCCGAGAAACCCCATGGTCTTGACGCCGCCGATCAGGCCGAAAAAAGTCGGCAGGAAGGGCAGTTTTATCGGCCCGCCGACGAGCTTCGGGCGCAATGTCTTGTCGACGATGAACAGTTCGACCGCACCCCAGATGAACAGCGCCAGCCCGGCCATCGGCGACCCGCTGGCGGCGAGGTAGATCGAGACCAGCGTGAAGGACAGCGGTGCACCGCCGGGGATCAGCGCCATGACGCCGGTCAGGGCGCCGAGTGTTACCGGTGACGGCACGCCGGCCAGCCAGTAGGCAATGCCCAGCACCAGGCCTTCGCCGATGGCGATGACCGTCATGCCGGTCACCGTCGACGAGATCGTTGCCGGCACGACGCGCGAGATCCGCTCCCATCTGGTCGGCAGGATGCGCTCGCCGAGACGGTCGACCTGGCCGGCAAAATGCTCGCCGTCGCGATAGGCGAAGAACAGCGCGATCATCATGAACAAAAGCGTCAACAGCAGGCCGAAAGCGCTGCCGCCGGCCGCCAGCACACCGCGATAGATGCTGCCGATATTGGCGCCGCTGACCAGCTGGATCAGTTCACCAATGCCGCCCGGATGGCCGAAATTGGTCGTCCACTGCTGGTTCAGCCACTCGCCCACGACAGGCAGCGTGGCGATCCAGTGCGGTGTCACCGCGCCATGACGGTTGGTCTCGATCGCCCAGGCGACCCATTCGCGGACCTCGTTGATCGCATAGGTGCCGGCGAGCGCGATCGGGATCACCAGGAAGGCGAGGATGAAGAGGATGGCTAAGGTCGCGGCGATGGTGCGGTTGCCACTGACCGCGACAAGCAGGCGGCGGTAGAGCGGCCAGCTGGCGAAAGCGATGACGAGCGCCGCCAGCACCGGAAACAGGAAGCCGTGGAAGAAATAAACGCCGGCGGCGACGATCAGCACCAGCAGCCAGCGCGCCGCCGACAGCGGCGGGATGACGGCGGACCTGAGCGGCGTCGACAGGCCGAACAGGCGTTGCTGCCGTTCCGGTTTCTGGACTTTTGCTTCCTTCAAACGCCTGGCTCTCCCAAACACCCCTCCTGTCTATGCACTGATATAGTGCAGCAATCGTGACGATAGTCCAAATGGTGATGGAGTTGCGCGCGCCATTGGCGTCGCCGCGGGCCAGCACCCCCCTCTGTCCTGCCGGACATCTCCCCCGCAAGGAGGGAGATTGGCTGTCATGTCGGCTTTCGCAAATCGCCAACATTGGAAAGCGGGCAGAAAGGGCGAAGCTTCCGATCTCCCCCTTGCGGGGGAGATGTCCGGCAGGACAGAGGGGGGTGTGAAGGATTGCTAGCGCCTGAGATTTTCAAACCTGAAAACTGCCGCTACCCAAATTTCCCCGTCCTCGGGAATCCCTTCGGCACCATGCGTCCGGCTGAGGCGCGGGCGCCGATCCACTCAGTCAGTTCCTCACGCGACCGGATGAAAGTGCGGTCGGCCGAATCCTGCCAGGATAGGCCGGTCTCCAGCGTGAACGGCTTGAGGTCGAGAAGGCCGCCATCCTTGTATTTCTGCAGCCGCACGCCCTTGCCGCGGCCCATTTCCGGAATCTCGGAGAGCGCGAACACCAGCATCTTGCGGTTCTCGCCGACGATGGCGAGATGGTCACCGGTGACCGGGATGCAGCGCTTGGCTTCGTCCGGCGCCTTGACGTTCATCACCTGCTTGCCCTTGCGGGTGTTGGCGACGACTTCCTCCTCCGGCACGATGAAACCGTTGGCGTCGTGCGAGGCCAGCAGCAGCTTGCGCTTTGGGTCGTGAACGAAGGCGGTGACGATGTCCTGGTCATTGTCCATGTCGACGATGATGCGGATCGGCTCGCCATGGCCTCGCCCGCCAGGCAGCCGGTCGGCGCCGATGGTGTAGAATTTGCCGCCGGTGGTGAAGACCAGCACCTTGTCGGTGGTCTGGGCGTGGAAGGCGAGCTTGAGACTGTCGCCCTCCTTGAAGGTCAGCGTCGAGAGATCGGCCAGATGCCCCTTCATCGCCCGCAGCCAGCCCTTTTCCGAGACGACGACGGTGACCGGCTCGCGCTCGATCATGGCATGCGCAATGTCGGTCAGATCATGCTCGGGCGCGTCGGCGAATTGCGTGCGGCGCTTGCCGAGCTCGGTCTCCGGGCCGAACTTGTCTCGGATGTTGGTGACTTCCCACTTGATCGTCGCCCACTGCTTCTCGTTTGAAGCAAGCAGTGCCTCGATCTGCTTCTTCTCGGCGCTCAGGCCGTCGAATTCCTTGCGGATCTCGAATTCTTCAAGCTTGCGCAGAGCGCGCAGCCGCATGTTGAGAATGGCTTCGGCCTGGGTGTCGGTGAGCGACCAGCGGGCCATCATCACCTGCTTTGGCTCATCCTCCTCGCGGATGATCCTGATCACCTCGTCGATGTTGAGGTAGGCGATCAGGTAGCCGGCAAGTATCTCCAGCCGTCTTTCGATCTCGCCAAGCCGATGTTTCGAGCGGCGGACCAAAACCTCGCGGCGATGCTCGAGCCATTCCTGCAGCACGCCCTTCAGCGACAGCACATTGGGCACCTTGCCGCGCGACAGCACATTCATGTTGAGCGGGAAGCGGCTTTCGAGTTCGGTGAGCTTGAACAGCGATTCCATCAGGATGCCGGGGTCGACCGAACGGCTCTTCGGCACCAGCACGACGCGGATGTCCTCGGCGCTTTCGTCCCTGATGTCCTCGAGCAGCGGCAGCTTGCGCGCCATCAGCAGCTCGGCGATCTTCTCGATCAGCCGCGCCTTCTGCACGCCATAGGGAATTTCGGTGACGACGATGCTCCAGGTACCCCTGCCCTGGTCCTCCTGGAACCACTTCGAGCGCACGCGAAAGCCACCGCGGCCGGTTTCGTAGGCTTCGAGGATCGAGGCGCGGCTGTCGACGATGATACCGCCGGTCGGGAAATCCGGCCCCTGGACAAAGTCCATCAGCTTCGCCACCGGCGCGTCCCGGTTTTCGATCAGGTGAAGTGCGGCATCGCAAAGCTCCGCGGCGTTGTGGGGCGGGATCGATGTCGCCATGCCCACCGCGATGCCGGACGAGCCGTTGGCCAGCAGATTCGGAAAGGCGCCGGGCAAAACCACCGGCTCCTCGTCTTCTTCATTGTAGGTCGGCCGATAATCGACGGCATCCTCGGTGATGCCGGACAACAGTTCGGTCGCCACATCGGTCATGCGCGCTTCGGTGTAGCGCATGGCGGCGGCGTTATCACCGTCGATGTTGCCGAAATTGCCCTGCCCGTCGACCAGGGGATAGCGCATCGAAAAATCCTGCGCCAACCGCACCAGCGCGTCATAGATCGACTGGTCGCCATGCGGGTGGAACTTGCCCATCACCTCGCCGACGATGCGGGCGCATTTGGCAAAGCCCTGGTCGGGGTTGAGCCGCAGCAGGCGCATGGCGTGCATGATGCGGCGATGGACCGGCTTCAGTCCGTCGCGCACGTCGGGCAGCGCCCGGTGCATGATGGTCGACAGCGCATACGCGAGATAGCGCTCTTCCAGCGCCTTCTTCAGATCGACCGGCTCGATATGATCGCCACCGCCATTTTCAGGCGGCAAAAGCCTTTTTCCCATGGGCTGGGACTAGCCGAGCGGATGATTCGCGGCAAGAGCCCGACAGAGATACCGGCCTTTCTGCAACATGAAAACGCAGCCTAGGGATGTCGGCCAACATCAGCCTGTTACACGCGGGTTCTATGGCCAAGCACGACGATATCCGGCTACCGGCTCTTCATGACAAATTCACCGGTTTGCGCAAAGACGGCGGGATCAGGTTTGCCTTTCACCGCGATTTTTGACCAATGTGCCGGGACACGCCTTTTTCCGGTCCAGTTCGTCACGGAATGGTGATGGCGCAAATAATTGAAAAAACAATTGACACTCTCAGGGACCTTGCGATGACAATCAAACGCTCAACTCTTAGGAAATTAGCCCTTTCGACCTTCTTGCTCACGCTGCCGCTGAATGCGGCCCTCGCACAGGATACGGCGGTGGCCGACCGGCTGAAGGCCGCGCTTGTCGCACAAGGTGTCGACATCACCTGGACCGGCGTGACCGGCGACAACACCAGCATGGTGCTGCAGGGCGTTGCCATCAAACCGGCGGCGGAGAAGGAAGCGCTTCCCATCGGCGACGTCAAACTCGAAGGTGTGACCGAGGCAAATGGCGGCTATGATATCGCCACCGTATCGACGGCTGCCTTCACACACAGCAAGGACGGCGTCACCCTCGACCTCAGCCCCTTCGTCATCCATGACATGACAGTTCCGGCCGACGGCGCCACCGGCCCGCTCGGCTCGCTGATGATGTACAAGTCCGCCGAACTCTCGAACATGACCGTCAAGGTCGCCGACAAGACCGCCTTCTCGATGGACGGGCTTGCCATCGAAATCACGCCGCCGGCGGACGGCAAGGCAATGGAATTCACCGCCACCACGGAGAAATTCAACGCCGACCTGACGCTGGTGGACGATCCCAAGTCCAAGGAAGTCATCAACGCGCTCGGCTACCAGAACATCGCGGGCAATCTCGAAATGGCCGGCACCTGGCAGCCCACGGACGGCAAGATGGAACTGTCGAAATACGACATCTCGGTCGAGAATGCCGGCACGCTCGGCATGACCTTCAATCTCGGCGGCTACACGCTGGATTTTATCAAGTCGCTGCAGGAAATGCAGAAGAAGATGGCGGCACAGCCTGAAGGCGCCGACAATTCGGCGCAAGGCATGGCCATGCTCGGCCTGTTGCAGCAGCTTTCGTTCAACAGCGCCTCGATCCGCTTCGACGACGATTCGCTGACCAACAAGGTGCTGGACTATGTCGGCAAGCAGCAAGGCATGTCCGGCAAGGACATCGCCAACCAGGCCAAGGCGATAGTGCCGTTCGGCATGGCGCAGCTCAACAACCCAGAACTGACGGCGCAGGTTACGGCCGCGGTCAGCAAATTCCTCGACGATCCGAAGAGCCTCGAAATCTCGGCCGAGCCGCCGGCATCCGTGCCGTTCGCACTGATCATGGCGGGCGCCATGTCCAACCCGCTCGACCTGCCGAAGACGCTCGGCGTCACCGTCAAGGCCAACGAAGACTGATCGAAGCGATCTTAAGATGCGAAAAACCCGCCTGTGTGAACTGACCCCTTAAAGTTGGACAGTTTAAGGTGGCGGCAGATTTAAGGGCTGGGTTCTGTATTGCACAGGGCTCAGCCCTTTC
>NZ_JAMYQH010000028.1:0-92559 GCF_040320765.1 Mesorhizobium sp. M0618
TTTCACGTTCTTTGTGTCGGGTGTTCTTTTTTTTTTTTATTACTCCTTGTTCTTTTTTTGCGCTAATTTTTTTGGGGCGCGGCCTTCCCCCCCCCCCCCAACCTCTCCGCATCAAGAGCAATAACCCTCGCTCTTGCCCACAGCGAATAGTCGTTATTCGCGTTCGCCGGTAAAATTCAGCAGCAGCTGGAAGATGTTGATGAAGTTCAGATAGAGCGAGAAGGCGCCGAAGACGGCAAGTTTCTGGCGCGATTCCGCGTCGAAATTCTCGGCATACTGTTCTTTGATCGTCTGCGTATCCCAGGCGGTCAGGCCGATGAACACGGCGATGCCGATCACCGAGATGGCGAACTGCAGCGCGGTCGAGCCGAGGAAGATGTTGACGATGCTGGCGATCACAACGCCAATCAGGCCCATGATCAGGAACGACGAGAACTGGGTCAGGTCGCGCTTTGTCGTGTAGCCGTAGAGACTGGTGGCGCCGAACATGGTGGCGGCGATGAAGAAGGTGCGCGCGATGCTGGTTCCGGTGAAGACCAGGAACACGGAGGCGAGCGACAGGCCCATGACCGCGCAGAAGGCCCAGAACATCGCCTGGGCACTCGCCGCCGACATGGTCTGCATTTTGAACGAGAACAACATGACAAAGGCGAGCGGCGCCAGCATCACCACCCATTTCAGCGGGCTGGAGAAGATCGGCACGTAGAGCGCCGGCGTCGATGAGATCATGAAGGCGACGAGGCCGGTGACCACAAGGCCGACGCCCATGTAGTTGTAGACGCGCAGCATATGCTGGCGCAGGCCCTCGTCGAAGATGGCTCCGGTTTGCGCGCCGGCGCCGACGCGATATCCCAGATTGGGGGTGTTCATTTGCGTTCTCCTTTGTGGATCGATCAGTAAAGCGTCTTGGCAAGCGTCTCGGCGGCGCGGTCGAGGTCGTGAACCTCGCTTCGTCCGACCACCGCATAGGCGACATCGCCGATCTGGAAATAGGCCGACGAAATGTCGCCCGAGGGCGCTATCGTCGGCTTGACGACGTCGAAGGTTCCGGGCCGGATCGCAAACAGCGACACCAGCCCCATGTCTTTCGTCTCGACCGCCATCTCGACGCTCGGCCCAAAGCGCGACGGATAGATCTGCACGTCGCGCACCCTCCAATCCGTCGGCAGCGACGGCATGACGATCGCAGTGGCGGCGCGGATTTCGCCGGCGTTGTAATTGGGCGCTTCCGGCTGCGATGGCATGCTCTCGCGCACCAGCGTCGTCCTGTGGGCCTGCACCGCCTCGTCGACATAGGCGGGCGGCTGCGGCGAGGCGACGACCTTGGTCACCGACATCGGCCCGATGATGCCGTTTGCCAGCCAGCCGGCGGCGACGAAGCCGGCGACCGCCGCCGCGCGCTGCAACACGCCGAAGAGCCGGCCGCGGGCAAGCCCCCTCTCCAGCCGCCGCGCGGCATCGGCGGTCGCGGACCGCGCCATGCCTTTGGAGCCGGCCAAACCTGCGGAACCGGCAAGCGCCACGCGCAGTTCATCGCGGGTCCTGAGATCCGACATCACGCGCGCCGCCGCCTCCGGGCGAGCGGACAAGAATGCTTCGACCTCGATGCGGCGGGTGACGTCGACCTGATCGTCGACATAGGCGTCGAGGTCGATATCGGTCACGGGATCGACAGTTGCGGTCATGACGGGCCTCCAACGATCCTGAGATGGTTTTTTGCCTTCGCCGGCTCCTCCATCTCGCGCAGTGCGGCGCGCGCCCTGCCGATGCGTGACATCAGCGTGCCGAGCGGCACGCCGCTGGCATCGGCGGCCTGTTGATAAGAGAGGCCTTCGATGGCGACGAGGTGCAGCGCTGAACGCTGTTCTTCCGGCAGGCTGAAAAAAGCCTCGCGCACCTGCGCTAGGCGCACCGAATGTTCCTGTGGTGCCGGCGTGCTGCCGTCGGCCAGGTATCCAGCCTGTTCGACGCGCGACGCTTCGGACTTGCGGGACCGCATCTTGTCGATGAAGGTGTTGTGGACGATCGACAGCAGCCACGCGCGCAGGTTTCCGCCGGAGCGGAACGTGCTGCGCCGCTCATAGGCGCGCACCAGCGCGTCATGGACAAGATCCTCGGCGTCGGTGCTGTCGCGCGTCAGCGAGCGCGCATAGCGGCGCAGCGAACCGAGCTGTCCTATGATGTCAAAGCGTGGCATCGACGGTTTCATGTCCTGTTTACGGAGCATGTGGGGATTTTAATCCCTGCCCTGCCAATTTTTTCCCTTTGAGGACATCGTTCGAATGCAACGAGTGTTGCCGGCATCGATTCCATCATTGGTGCCGCACAATATGCGATGCCCGGTAGATCGTGCCTACTTCACACGCCTCTTCTCAAGCTTCCGCGCCAGAGTCCGGCGGTGCATGCCCAGCCGTCGTGCCGTCTCGGAAATGTTGAAGTCGGCCTCCACCAGCATCTCGTGGATACGCTCCCATTCGAGGTTCTTTATCGAGGTTGGTCGCTCGGCGAGCGGCACCGAAGCATTGCCCTCGACCTGGCCGAAAGCCGCTTCAATGTCATCTGTATTGGCGGGCTTGGCGAGATACTGGCAGGCGCCGAGCTTGATCGCCTCGACAGCGGTGGCGATGCTGGCAAAGCCGGTCAACACGACGATCCGCATTTCAGGATCGTGTTCGTGCAGCGCCCTGACGCATTCCAGGCCCGAGCCGCTGGAAAGCTTGAGATCGACGACGGCATATTGGAAGGCAACGGTGCCGATCAGCGCATGCACGCCGTCGACGCTCCGGCAGCCATGCGTTTCGTAGTCACGCCGTTCGAAAGACCGGCGCAGTGCGTTGGCAAAGGCGACGTCGTCCTCGACGATCAACAGCGTGCGTTTAGTCGGCATTGTGCCCTCGCGGAGACAGAGCAGCCAGCGGCAGATGCAACGTAACCGAAGCTCCCCCCTCGGTTCTATTTCTTACGGTGACGCTACCCCCCAGCTTGCGGATGACATTGACGACCAGAAACAGGCCGAGCCCGCTACCTGGCCGGTTTTTGGTCGACGTATAGGGCTTGCCGAATTCAGCAAGCATGGCTTCTTCAAATCCCGGTCCCGCGTCGACAACTTCGACGATAAGATCGTCAGCGTGGCGGCTGACGATCAACCCGACCCATAGAGGCGACGCTTCAAGTGCGTTGTCCAGTACATTGAACATCACCTGTTTGAGCGCAGGATCGGAGACGATCTCCTGGTTGGCGCCGAAACGCCTGGTGTATTCGAAACCTTGCGGCAGCCGTGTCGATTTCCATTCGGCCACCAGCTCCGCCAGGAAGGTGTCGACGGAGGTGCGAACCGTGCCTTCGCCGCGCAATTCGCCCGACGACATCAGGATTCCCGAAACGATCTTCTTGCAACGGTCCAACTGGCCCTGCATCTCCCGGATTTCCTGCGCCAGATCCGGATCGGCCTCGAGAGCCGGCATGCGCTGCCAGTCGTTGAGGATGACCGAAAGCGTGGCCAGCGGCGTGCCGAGCTCATGCGCGGCGCCAGAGGCGAGCAGGCCCATCCTGACGATGTGAGCCTCCTCCGCCGACTGCTGGCGCAAATCCGCAAGATGGGCGTCGCGGGTGCGAATGTTGTTCTGGACCCTGGTGATGAACAGCACCAGAAGCGTTGCCGCCAGGACGAAACAGATGAACATGCCTTGGATGTGCAAGCTGAACAGCCCGGCACCGTGTGCGGCGGGCAGGCTGATCTCACGGTAGAAAGTGGTCAGCGCGATGAAGCACGTGCTTGCAATGAGAACAAGGGCCCAGACCGACCATGTCTCCAGCAGCACCGCGCCCAGGATGACCTGGAGCAGGTAAAGCGAAATGAAGGGATTGGACGCGCCGCCGCTCAGGTAAAGCTGGACCGTCAACGCGGTGACGTCGAGCAGCAGCCCAAGAAACAGCTCGGTGTTGGTGATCGCGTCCTGGCTGCTGTGCCGGCGCAGGCTGGCGACATTGAGAGCGATCAGCAGCAGGATCACCACCGCCATCGGCACCAGCGGCAGGCCGATGCCAAGCGCGTAGCAGACGAACAGGATCGTCACGATCTGACCACCGACCGCGATCCAGCGCAGTTGGATCAGAAGCAGGAAATTCTGTTTGTTGGTCTTGTCGTGCAGAGACATTGGGCCGGGAGGTCCCCAGCCCTGGCCAAGCAGGTCACTCAAGCGGGCGTCCGATCCAGGCGCTGGTTGAGCCTCAGCGCCAGCAACGTGCACAGCGCTCCCGACAACAGATAGGCGCCTGACGAGATCAGCCCGAAATGGGCGGACAGGAACAGGGCGACTATGGGGGCGAAGCCGGCGCCGAACAGCCAGGCGAGGTCCGAGGTCAGCGCAGCACCTGTATAGCGGTAGGTCTTTGAAAAGTTCGAGGCGAGTGCTCCTGAAGACTGGCCGAACGACAGGCCGAGCAGGACGAAGCCCAATACCATGAAGACGGACTCTCCGACGAAGCCGCCATCGAGCAGCTGTGGCGCGAAACCGCTGAAAACGGCGATGGCCACCGCCGAGCCTCCTAGCAAGGGCCAGCGCCCAACCCGGTCGGCGACGAAGCCCGAGATCGCGATTGCCGCCAGGCCGAAGAAGGCTCCGATCGTCTCGATGACCAGGAACCGGGCCGGTCCCTCGCGCGTGAACAGGAAAATCCAGGACAGAGGAAACACCGTCACCATGTGGAACAGGGCGAAGCTCGCCAGCGGCGCGAAGGCGCCGAGCACGACAGTGCGCCCTTCGGCGCGCAACGTCTCGCGGACGGAAGTCGGCTCCAGTTCCTGGCCTTCGAACAGTTTGGTGTATTCCGGCGTCACCACGATGCGCAGCCGTGCGAACAGGGCGACGACATTGATAGCGAAGGCGACGAAGAACGGGTAGCGCCAACCCCAGCTGAAGAAGTCTTCGGCCGACAGGTTGCCGACGAAATATGCAAACAGGGCGCTGGCAACGATGAGCCCGAGTGGTGCGCCCAGCTGCGGGATCATCGCATACCAGCCGCGGCGCTTTTCGGGCGCATTCAACGCCAGCAGCGAGGCAAGTCCATCCCATGTCCCGCCCAGCGCCAGTCCCTGACCGATCCGGAACATGGCCAGCAGCCAGGCCGAAGCCGGGCCGATCTGGTCGTAGCCGGGCACGAAGGCGATCGACACGGTCGAGGTCCCCAGCAGGAACAGCGCGATGGTGAGTTTGGCGCTGCGTCCGTAGGCGCGGTCGAGCGCGGTGAAGATCGCCGTCCCGATCGGCCGCGCGATGAAGGCAAGCGCGAAGATGGCGAAGGAGTAGAGCGTGCCGGTCAACGGGTCGGCATAAGGAAATACGAGCTTCGGAAAAACGATGACGGAAGCGATCGCGTAGACGAAGAAGTCGAAGAATTCCGACGTCCTGCCGATGATGACGCCAACGGCGATTTCGCCGGGCTTCACCTCATGATGCCGCGCGTTGATCCGTCTTGCGTCGGCTTCCATCTTCGAAGTTGGGCTCACAGCATTCTCCGTCGCCCCGCCGCGGTGTCATACGATCGCTTGCCATGTGCGCGGGCCAGATGCTTTGATGACGCCTGCCGCGTCATTGCGGCATTGGACAAATTGTCCAATGCCTTCATTGCCGCGGTGCGGCTAGCACTGGGGGGAACAACCGACAGGTCATACATTGAGCCGTCTCCGTACCCTTTTCCTGCTGCCCCTGCTGGCATCGCTCGGCTCCTGCAGCATGGTCGTCATGAACCCTGCCGGCGACGTCGCCGCGCAGCAGCGCGACCTGCTGATGGTGTCCACGGCACTGATGCTGATCGTCATCATACCGGTGATGGCTCTCACCATATTCTTTGCCTGGCGATACCGCCAGTCCAACCGCGAGGCGCGCTACGAGCCGGATTGGGACCACTCGACCCATCTCGAGCTCGTCATTTGGGCTGTGCCGCTTCTGATCATCATCTGCCTGGGCGCGGTGACGTGGATGGGGACGCATCTGCTCGACCCCTATCGGCCGATCGGACGTGTATCGGCCGGCAAGCCGCTGCCGCCGGACGTGCGCCCGCTTGAGGTCGAAGTCGTCGCGCTCGACTGGAAATGGCTGTTCATCTATCCGGAGTACGGCGTCGCCATGGTCAACGAACTGGCTGCGCCGGTCGACCGGCCGATCAGCTTTCGCATCACCTCCGCATCGGTGATGAACTCCTTCTACATTCCAGCACTGGCCGGCCAGATCTATGCGATGCCGGGTATGGAAACCAGGCTGCACGCCGTCATAAACAAGTCCGGCGACTATGAAGGGTTCTCCGCCAACTACAGCGGCGCCGGCTTCTCGGGAATGCGCTTCGCGTTCCACGGCCTAGACGATGCCGGTTTCCAGGCATGGATCGCGAAGGCAAAGGACGGCGGCGGCAAACTCGACCGAAACGGCTATCTGGAGCTCGAACAGCCCAGCGAGAACCAACCCGTGCGCCATTATGCGGCGGTGGATGCCCATCTCTACAAGGCGATCCTCAACATGTGCGTCGAGCCCGGCAAGATGTGCATGAGCGAGATGTCGCAGATCGATGCCAAGGGCGGTCTGGGAATGGCCGGCATCCGCAACACCCTGCCGCTGCTGTATGACAAGTTCGCCCGGCGCGGCACGATATTCGGCCCTGCCCCATCCTATGTCGCCAGCATATGCACGACCGAAGAAGCACTGGCCGCTTCGAAGGCTGATCAATCCGCCACGCCGATGACCTCGACGCCGATAGTCGGCGCTGGTCTGCAACGGCCACCGCCCCTGTCGATCCGACTGCCGTCACCTTCCGCAACCGGCACGCTTCGGTCGCCCTTCAACTCCTGAGGCGCCACGCAAGACATGTTCGACAATCCTGCTCTTCTCAAGGCGATCTTCGGCCGGCTCACGCTCGAGTCGCTGCCGCTGCACGAACCCATCGTGGTCGCGACCTTCGTAGTCGTCGCGCTGGGCGGCATCGCCCTCGTCGGCGCGCTGACCTATTTCAAGCTCTGGGGCTATCTGTGGCGCGAATGGTTCACCAGCGTCGACCACAAGCGCATCGGTGTGATGTACATGGTGCTCGGCATCGTCATGCTGCTGCGCGGCTTCAGCGACGCCATCATGATGCGGCTCCAGCAGGCGATGGCCTTCGGCGGTTCGGAAGGCTACCTCAATTCGCATCACTACGACCAGATCTTCACCGCGCACGGCGTGATCATGATCTTCTTCGTGGCGATGCCGCTGGTGACGGGCCTGATGAATTTCGTCGTCCCGCTGCAGATCGGCGCGCGCGACGTGTCGTTTCCGTTCCTCAACAATTTCAGCTTCTGGATGACGGTCGGCGGCGCGGTCATCGTCATGATGTCGCTGTTCGTCGGCGAATTTGCCCGCACCGGCTGGCTTGCCTATCCGCCGCTGTCGGGTATCGGCTACAGTCCCGATGTCGGTGTCGATTATTATATCTGGGCCCTGCAGGTGGCGGGCGTCGGCACGCTGCTGTCGGGCGTGAACCTGGTCTGCACCATCGTCAAGATGCGCGCGCCAGGCATGACCATGATGAGAATGCCGATCTTCACCTGGACCGCGCTCTGCACCAATGTGCTCATCGTCGCCGCCTTCCCGGTGCTGACGGCGGTGCTGGCCCTGCTGGCTCTCGACCGTTATGTCGGCACCAACTTCTTCACGAACGACTTCGGCGGCAATCCGATGATGTACGTGAACCTGATCTGGATCTGGGGCCACCCCGAGGTCTACATCCTGATCCTGCCGGCCTTCGGCATATTTTCCGAAGTGACCTCGGCCTTCTGCGGCAAGCGGCTCTTCGGCTACACATCGATGGTCTATGCAACCATCGTCATCACCATCCTGTCCTACCTGGTCTGGCTGCATCACTTCTTCACCATGGGATCGGGAGCGAGCGTCAACTCGTTCTTCGGCATCACAACGATGATCATTTCGATCCCGACAGGCGCCAAGATATTCAACTGGCTGTTCACCATGTACCGCGGCCGCATCCGCTTCGAACTGCCGATGATGTGGACGGTCGCCTTCATGCTGACCTTCGTGGTCGGCGGCATGACCGGCGTGCTGCTCGCGGTTCCGCCAGCCGACTTCGTGCTCCACAACAGCCTGTTCCTGGTCGCGCATTTCCACAACGTCATCATCGGCGGCGTGCTGTTCGGCCTGTTTGCCGGCATCAGCTACTGGTTCCCCAAGGCATTCGGATTCCGGCTTGATCCGTTCTGGGGAAAGATGTCGTTCTGGTTCTGGGTGGTCGGCTTCTGGTTCGCCTTCATGCCGCTCTACATCCTCGGCTTGATGGGCGTAACGCGCCGGCTGCGCACCTTTGAGGATCCCTCGCTGCAGATCTGGTTCATCATCGCCGCCTTCGGCGCCTTCCTGATCCTGCTTGGCATCCTGTCCTTCCTCATCCAGATCTTCGTCAGCGTGCGCCGGCGCGAGCAGCTTCGCGACGATACCGGCGATCCGTGGGACGGGCGTACGCTCGAATGGGCGACGTCCTCGCCGCCGCCGGCCTACAATTTCGCCTTCACGCCGGTCGTCCACGATCTCGACGCCTGGACGGACATGAAGAATCGCGGCTACCAGCGTCCGTTGACGGGCTTCCGCGACATCCACATGCCGCGCAACACCGGAGCCGGCGTCGTCCTGGCCGGGTTGAGCGTGGTGCTTGCCATGGCGCTCATCTGGTACATTTGGTGGCTGGCGATCGTCAGCTTCGTCGCCCTGATCGGCTACGCCATCGCGCATACTTTCAACTACGACCGGGACTTCCACATTCCGTCCAGTGACGTCACCCGCGTCGAGGACGAGCGGACACGCCTGCTCGCAGCCACCAGCCAGGCGGGATAAGCACCATGGCACACGCCGACACGGTGATCGACGACACGGTCTTCCACCTGGAAGACGACCACGGCCATGCCGAGAGCGGCAGCAGCACCATGCTCGGCTTCTGGATCTATCTGATGAGCGACTGCCTCATCTTCGCGATGCTGTTCGCGGTCTACGGCGTGCTCGGTGGCAATTACGCGGCCGGACCCGCGCCGAAGGACCTGTTCGATCTTCCGCTGGTCGCGCTGAACACCACCATGCTGCTTCTGTCCTCCATCACTTACGGCTTCGCGATGCTGGAGATGGCGAAGGGACGGGTGAAACCCATGCAGGTGTGGCTGGTGATCACTGGCCTGTTCGGCCTCGCCTTTCTCAGCATCGAACTCTACGAATTCGCCCATTTCATCCACGAGGGGGCGACGCCGCAGCGCAGCGGCTTCCTGTCGTCGTTCTTCACGCTGGTCGGAACGCACGGCCTGCACGTCACCTTCGGCCTGATCTGGCTGGTGGTGCTGATGGTGCAGGTCTCCAGGCATGGGCTGATCGTCGCGAACCAGCGGCGCCTGATGTGCCTGAGCATGTTCTGGCACTTCCTCGACGTCATCTGGATCGGCGTCTTCACCTTCGTTTATCTGATGGGAATGTTGCGATGAGCGCCGGCCACCACACAGACACCAGCGACCAGAGCCACGCGCATCCCGGCGTCGATCACGGCTCGCTGCGCGGCTATCTGACAGGCTTCGGCCTGTCGGTCGTGCTGACCGCCATTCCCTTCTGGCTGGTCATGACCAACGCGCTCGGCAATCAGATGGCGTCGGCGATTGCCATCATGGCCTTCGCCGTCGTGCAAATCATCGTCCACATGGTGTTCTTTCTGCATATGAACACCAGGTCGGAGAACGGCTGGACCATGATGGCCCTGATCTTCACCCTCATCCTGGTGGTGATCGCGCTGACGGGCTCACTCTGGGTCATGTACCATCTGAACGTCAACATGATGCCCGGCCATGACATGAGTCAGATACCCTGAGAGAGGGACCTGGCTTTGGACGAACAGGCACGGACGACACCGCATTCGAATACAGGCGACGGCCAAAGGGTTACGCGTTCACCATGGACGCTGTTGGTGCTTTGCCTTTGCGGGGCCATCGGCATCACCGGCCTTTCGGCGCTTGGTGTCTGGCAGCTGGAGCGCCGCGTCTGGAAACTCGACCTGATCGAGCGTGTCGACCAGCGTCTCAAGGCAGTACCTGTGGCCGCCCCGGCGCCTTCGGCCTGGCCAGCGATCAACGCCAGGGATGACGAGTATCGCCGCCTCGTCGTTCCAGGCCGGTTTCTCGGTGATCGCGAGACCCTGGTCCAGGCGGTCACCGATCTCGGCGGTGGCTTCTGGGTAATGGCGCCGTTCCGAGCGGATGATGGCTTCACGATTCTAGTGAACAGGGGCTTCGTGCCGACGGACAAGCGCGATCCGGCAACCCGCCTCGCAGGCAAGCCCTCGGGCGATCACACCGGAATTCACGGCCTGCTGCGCATCAGCGAACCGAAAGGCGGCTTCCTGCGTACCAACGATCCGGCCGCCAACCGCTGGTATTCGCGCGATGTGCAGGCGATCGCCACGACGCAAGGCCTCGGGCAGGTCGCTCCTTATTTCATCGATGCCGATGCCACGCCCAATCCGGGAGGGTGGCCGGTCGGCGGCTTGACGGTGGTTTCGTTCCACAACAACCATCTGGCCTATGCCCTGACATGGTTCGGGCTGGCCTTGATGGTGCTGAGCGCGGTCGCCTATCTGTTGCGGCAGGCTGTGAAAGACAGGCACGGTGGGGGCTGACCACTGGCCGTGGCAAAGCCGAAATTTGCGCACAGAAGCGCTCATGCCGACGCGGACGATGGCGTGGTGGCGCTGTTAATGCCGGCTGGTCATTTTCCCACGCGCATCAATGGGTTCCGCATCAAACCCCGTCCACATCACAGGAGCGTGCAGAGCAGGCTTCCCGGCACCCCCGTCTAGGGCTGGATCACCCAGCTAAAACCGCTGGCGAAACGTGACCGATTTGCGTATCACTCCGCCGCCATTGGAGCCGTATCGATGTTTGAAGCCCTGCAGCCCGCCCCCGCCGACAAGATCCTGGCCCTGATCGGCCTTTATCGCGCCGATCCGCGCCCCGACAAGGTCGACCTCGGCGTCGGCGTCTACAAGGATCGCGACGGCAAGACGCCGGTCATGCGCGCCGTGCGCGAAGCCGAAAAGCGGCTATTGGAGGGTCAGGACACCAAGACCTATCTCGGCCTTGCCGGCGATACCGGCTTCAACACAGTGATGGCCAAGCTCGCCTTCGGTCCAGGCGCCGACATGACGCGCATCCGCGCCGCACAGGCGCCCGGCGGTTCCGGCGCGCTGCGGCTCGTGGCGGAACTGCTGAAGCGGACGCGCTCGGATGCAACCATCTGGCTATCGGATCCGACCTGGCCGAACCACATGCCGGTGATGCGCGCCGCCGGCCTGCAGATCCGTGAATATCCCTATTTCGATGCGGCCTCGGGCGCCGTTCGTTTCGACGACATGCTGGCCGCGTTGCGGACGGCAAAGAGCGGCGACGTCGTGTTGCTGCATGGCTGCTGCCACAACCCGACCGGCGCCAATCTGGATGCGGCACAGTGGGCAGCCGTTACCGATCTGGTCGTCGAGCGCGAGCTGCTGCCGTTTGTCGACATCGCCTATCAGGGCTTTGGCGATGGCCTTGAGGCCGATGCCCTCGGCTTGCGCCTGCTGGCCGCGAAGGTTCCGGAAATGGTCGTCGCCTCAAGCTGCTCGAAGAATTTCGCCGTCTACCGCGACCGCGTCGGCGCGGCGATGATCCTGGCCAGGGACGGCGTACAGGCGGACGTGGCGATGAGCCAGATGCTGTCGGCGGCGCGCGCCATGTATTCGATGCCGCCGGACCATGGTGCGGCCGCGGTGCGCATCGTGCTCGAAGACACCGCCTTGCGCGCCGACTGGGAAGCCGAGCTCGAAGAGATGCGGCTGCGCATGCTCAGGCTTCGGGTCCAGTTCGCCGAGGCGCTGCGCCGGCAGTCCAATTCCGACCGTTTCGATTTCGTCGCCAGCCATCGCGGCATGTTTTCTCGCCTTGGCCTCACCGAAGCGCAGGTCGAGCGGTTGCGCGCCGAGCACGGCATCTACATGGTCGGCGACAGCCGCATCAACGTCGCCGGCCTACCCGAGGACGGCATGGACGAACTCGCCAAGGCGATCGTTTCGGTTCTTGATTGACGCGGCTCATCTGTGGACAAGGCTCCCGCGCCGGCTGACAGCGTTGGCCGCGCGGCCGGTCGCGGGATAGCATTCGATAGACTGTTTTGACGCAATTCCGGACAGAAAACCGTTTCACACTTTTCCTGGAATAGCTCTAGATGACGCCATCGAAAGACATTTCGCGCCTGATCGAGATCATGGCGGCGCTGCGGGCGCCGAAGACTGGCTGCCCCTGGGACATCGAACAGGATTTCTCGACCATTGCGCCCTATACGATCGAGGAAGCCTATGAGGTGGCGGACGCCATCGCGCGCGGCGACCTCGACGATCTGCGCGACGAGCTCGGCGATCTTCTGCTGCAGGTCGTCTACCACGCGCAAATGGCCGAGGAAGCCGGTGAATTCGCCTTCTCTGACGTGGTGCAAGCCATCACGACGAAGATGATCCGCCGCCATCCGCATGTCTTCGGTGACGAGAAAGCCCGCAGCGCCGGCATGGCCAAGGGCATGTGGGAAAAGATCAAGGCCGAAGAGAAGGCTGAGAAGCGAAGCGCTCGCCTCGCCCGCGGTCTCGATCCCGAAGACAACGGCAAGGGGTTTTTGGACAGCGTGCCGGTCGCCCTGCCCGCGCTGACCCGGGCACTGAAACTTCAGGAGAAAGCCGCCCGCGTCGGCTTCGACTGGAGCGAGGCAGCGCCCATCCTCGACAAGATCGAGGAAGAGATCGGCGAGTTGCGCGAGGCACTGGCCAAAGGCGACACCGCCTCGATCAAAGACGAGTTCGGCGACATGCTGTTTGCCGTCGTCAATCTCGGCCGTCATCTCAAGCTCGATTCCGAAGCAGCGCTGAGCGGCACCAACGAAAAATTCCGCTCGCGTTTCCATTATGTCGAACAGGCACTGGGAAAAGCCGGCAACACGCTGGACAAGGCTGATCTGGCCGAGATGGAAGCGCTCTGGCAGGAAGCAAAGACCGCGAAGTAAGTTACATTAGCCGTTGTTTTTACGACGCAATCTGCTTTCGATCTCTTCGCGGGCGCTTTGCGTGGCCTTGAGCGAGATGGTGGCGCTGCCGTCATCATTGTCGCTTCGCGAAACGACATCGCCATTGCGGTAAAGCCAGTCGACAAGGCCGAACTGTGCCGGCTCGATCGTCACCGTCAGGTCTTCGAGCTCGCCCGCCATCCGCGTTTCGATGATTGCCTTCAGCGCATCGATGCCCTCGCCGGTGACAGCCGACACCGCAATCGGCGGCGCCTTGCTGGCATTGGCGCCGTCTGCAAGCAGCCGGGTCCGGTTGCCCTCGTCGAGCCGGTCGATCTTGTTCCACACTTCGATCACGCGCTTGGCGTCGCCGGCGTCGACACCGAGGTCGGCCAGGATGCGTTCGACATCTTCCGCTTGTGCCGCAGTGTCCGGATCGGAAATGTCGCGCAGATGAAGCACGAGATCGGCCTCGACCACCTCTTCCAGGGTTGCGCGGAAAGCCGCGATCAGATGCGTCGGCAGATCCGAGATGAAACCCACAGTGTCAGATAGGATGATCGGCGTGCCGTGCGGCAGGCGTACGCGCCGAAGCGTCGGGTCGAGCGTGGCGAACAGCATGTCCTGCGCCAGCACGTCTGCTCCGGTCAGCCGGTTGAACAGCGTCGACTTGCCGGCGTTGGTGTAGCCGACGATCGCCACCACCGGGAACGGCACCTTCCTGCGCTTGGCGCGGTGCAGGTCGCGCGTGCGCCGCACCGTTTCCAGCTCCTGCTTCAGCTTGATGATCTTTTCCTGCAACTGCCGCCGGTCGGATTCGATCTGCGTTTCGCCGGGGCCCCCGAGGAAGCCGGCGCCACCGCGCTGGCGCTCCAGATGGGTCCAGCTGCGCACGAGGCGGCCCTTCTGGTAGTTGAGATGGGCGAGCTCGACCTGCAGCGTGCCTTCCTTGGTGCGCGCGCGCTCGCCGAAGATCTCGAGGATCAGCCCGGTGCGGTCCAGCACCTTGGCGTTCAGCTCCTTCTCCAGATTGCGTTGCTGCACCGGGGTCAGCGGATGGTCGACGACGACCACCTCCGCGTGTCCCTCTTTGACGATTTCGGCGAATTCGGCGACCTTGCCGCTGCCGAGCAACGTCGCCGGGCGCGGATCGTTGATGGTAACCACCGCAGTGTGGACCAGGTCGAGGTTGATGGCGCGGGCAAGGCCAACTGCCTCGTCATGACGAGCATCAGCCGAACGCATCAACCGAGGACGGTTGGTCTCGTCGTCGTTGCGCTGGTGGCGGGTAAGGACGGGCACAATGACAACGGCCCGGGTCGGGCCCTTGGCTTCCGTCCCGGGATGATGTGTTGGTTTTCCGCGAACGGTGGCGTCCGCGTCTTTCTCACGTGCCAATCAGGCGCCCTGGCTTTCCTCGCCATCGAACATCTGAACCGGCTGGCTCGGCATGATCGTGGAAATGGCGTGCTTGTAGACGAGCTGGGAGTGACCGTCGCGGCGCAGCAGGACACAGAAATTGTCGAACGAAGTGACCACGCCGGTCAGCTTCACGCCGTTGATGAGGAAGATGGTGAGCGGGTTCTTGCTCTTGCGAACTGAATTCAGGAACAGGTCCTGAAGGTTTTGCGATCGTTCCGCCATTGTTCTTGTCTTTCGCCGATCCCCTTCGGTTTGCAAGCCAATGCGCCAAATTAACGGGCGCATGTCAAGCTCGCAAACACCGTCTTGTCGTCAGTAACGACAAGCAGAACGAGATATATTGATGTTCATTCCACCTGTGCGGTTATCAGGCTGGACTTTTTTCCGCAATGTCAAAAAAGGCCTGCCGCAACGAAAGTGTTATTGAGCCGGGGTGCCCATTGGCGACCGTATCGCCGTCGATGGCCACCACCGGCATGGCGATTGTCGTTGCGGAGCTGATGAACGCCTCGCGTGCCGCCTTGGCCTCGGCGACGGAAAAGCCGCGCTCCTCGATCTTCAGGCCAAGCTTGGCCGCCACTTCGAACATGGTCGTGCGGGTGATGCCGCGCAAGATGCCGTGCTCGGCCGGCCTGGTGACCAGGACGCCGTCCCGGGTGATGATCCAGGCATTGGACGAGCCGCCTTCTTTTACGTTGCCTTCATCGTCGACGAACCAGGCTTCCTGCGCACCGGCTTCCTTGGCCTTCTGCTTGGCCAATACATTGGGCAGCAGCCCGACGGTCTTGATGTCGACGCGGTCCCAGCGGTTCTCCGGCACGGTGATGACCGCGATGCCGGTCTCGGCTCGCTTCGCTCCAGCCGCTGGGTCGGCCTTCCTGGCGGTGACTACCAGGGCCGGCTTCGTGTCGGCGGAAGGGAAGGCGAAGTCGCGGCTGGCCACGCCGCGCGTCACCTGCACGTAGACCAGGCCATTGGCGACCTGGTTGCGATTGACCACCTCGCGCAGAATGAGTGGCAGCACGCGGGAGGTGACCGGCCAGGCGATCGACAATTCGGTCAGCGAGCGGTTCAGCCGGGACAGATGGCGCGGCATGTCGACGATGAAACCACGCGCCACCTCGCAGACCTCATAGACACCGTCGGCGAACTGATAGCCACGGTCCTCGATATGGACGGCGGCATCGGCGTGCGTGACATAGCGCCCGTTGACATAGGCAATGCGCGGCATGGGCAACCTCTAGATATTCTCGGGGCTTTCTTATGCGATTCCACCGCCGCCGTAACCGGCAAATGCTCGGCCCGGGCGCGGCGGCTGGATATGTCGCGCTCAGACGCCCAGCGACTTCAGCTTGCGATGCAGAGCGGAGCGCTCCATGCCGATGAACTCGGCGGTCTTCGAGATGTTGCCGCCGAACCGGTTGATCTGGGCGATCAGGTAATCCTTCTCGAACTGCTCACGCGCTTCGCGCAACGGCAGCGCCATGATGTGCTGGTCGGATTGATTCGGCGTGCGCGGCATGACATCGCCGATCTCGGCCGGCAACAGGTCGGCGGTGATCGGCGCATCGACGTCGTCGCCGCGCGCAAGGATCATCAGGCGCTCGACATTGTTGCGCAGCTGGCGAACGTTGCCCGGCCAGTTGTGCGCCTGCAGCACGGCCAGCGCGTCGTCGCCGATGCGGCGCGGCTTGATGCCGGCCTGGCGGGCGATCTGCTTCATGAAATTATCGACGAGGTAGGGAATATCCTCGCGCCGCTCGGCCAATCCCGGCACGATGACCGGAACCACCGCGAGGCGATGGTAAAGATCCTCGCGAAAACGCCCGTCGGCAATCATCGCTTCGAGGTTCTGCGAGGTCGAGGAGATGATGCGGACATCGACCTTGACCCGCTTGGTTCCCCCTACCCGCTCGAACTGCTGCTCGACCAGCACGCGCAGGATCTTGTTCTGCGTCTCGCGCGGCATGTCGGCCACCTCGTCGATGTAGAGGATACCGCGATGGGCCTCCTCCAGCGCCCCGACCTTGCGCTCGACGCCATTCGATTCGGTGCCGAACAGCTCGATCTCCATGCGCTCGGGCGTGATGTTGGCGGCGCTCAGCGTCACGAAAGGTGCGCTCTTGCGCGCCGACAGCGTGTGGATGGCGCGCGCGGCAAGTTCCTTGCCCGAGCCAGACGGTCCGATGATCATCACGCGGCTGTTGGTCGGCGCGACGCGTTCGATGGTCTGGCGCAACTGGCTCATCGCCGACGACATGCCGATCAGATCGAAGGTTTCGCCGCTGCGCAGCTTGAGGTCGGAAACCTCGCGCCGCAATTTCGAGGTCTCCAGCGCACGCTCGGCAATAAGGATCAGCCTGTCGGCCTTGAACGGTTTTTCGATGAAGTCATAGGCGCCGCGGCGGATGGCGGAGACCGCCGTTTCGATGTTGCCGTGGCCGGAAATCATCACCACCGGCAAGGTCGGATGCATGGTCTTGATCTCGTCGAGCAGCGCCAGCCCGTCCAGGCGCGAGCCCTGCAGCCAGATATCGAGGAAAATCAGCCGCGGCGCGCGATCAGCTATAGCAGCGAGCGCGCTGTCGGCATCGAATGCCGTGCGGGTTTCGTGACCTTCGTCGCTCAGTATGCCCGCGACGAGTTCACGGATGTCTTCCTCGTCATCGACGATGAGAATATCAGACGCCATTACCGACCTTTTCAGTTTCTCTTTCGTTTTCCGCCCTGCTTTCGCCGCGCGGAGCCGTTGCGGCCGCAGGCGGCAGGATGATGCTGATCATCGCACCGCGCCCATCGTGGAAGTCCGCTGGAGCATCGTGTAGTTCCAGCCTGCCGCCATGGTCCTCCACGATCTTCTTGACGATAGCGAGGCCAAGTCCGGTGCCCTTCTCGCGTGTGGTCATGTAGGGCTCGAGCAGCCGTTGGCGATTCTCGCGCGGCAGGCCTTTGCCATTGTCGATGACGTCGATTCGAATCGCACCATTCTGGCGCCCGGCTTGAATCCGGATTATGCCGTGCGAACCGTCCTTCTGTTCCAATCCGTCGATGGCCTCGGCGGCGTTCTTGATCACATTGCCGAAAGCCTGCGCCATCAAGCGGCTGTCGAAAGTGCCCTTTAGCGGCTCCGTGCCGAAAATCCGCTCGAAAGTGATGTCGGCGCGGCTGACCTCGACCAGGAACGAGGCCTCACGCAGCGATTCGCGCAGATCTATCGCCTTCATCTCGGGCTTTGGCATGCGCGCGAACGCCGAGAATTCGTCCACCATACGGCCGATATCCTCAACCTGACGGATGATGGTGTCGGTGCATTGGTCGAAAACCTCGCGGTCCTCGGTAATCACCTTGCCGTAACGGCGCTTGATACGTTCGGCCGAGAGCTGGATCGGCGTCAGCGGGTTCTTGATCTCGTGGGCGATACGCCGCGCCACGTCCGCCCAGGCCGACGAGCGCTGCGCCTGAACCAGGTCGGTGATGTCGTCGACCGTCACCACATAGGATTTTTCCTCCGAGCCGTCGTCGCCGGCCTCGATCGTGATCTGCACGTTGAAGGTCCGCTCGGCACCGGCGCGGTAAAAGGTCACCTGCTCACGATAGACGGGTTTGCCGGACTTGCGGCCGATCTCGAAGACGCGGCCGACATGCGGCAGCACGGCGGAAAGATTCTGCCCAAGGGCTGCGCTGGCCGAAATCGCCAGCATCGCCTCGGCCGAGCGGTTGACGATGGTGACGATGCCGTAGGGATCGACGCCGATGACGCCGGCGGTAACGCCGGCAAGCACGGCTTCCGAGAAGCGGCGCCTCTCATCGATCAGGTCCTTGGCGGACAGGATCTCATTGCGCTGCGATTTCAGTTCGAGAAGCATCTTGTTGAACGTATCGCCGAGCGACGCGACATCGCCGTCCGAAGGCCTGACGGGAACCGCGACGTCGAGATTGCCGGTCGCGACCTCGTCGGCGGCGCCGATGAGCTGGCGAATGGGCCGCACCAGACGGTCGGCGACCGCAATGCCGGTCCAGATCGCGGACAGGATAATGATGAGCGTCAACGACAGATAGGGCAGCGCGAAGGCCACCTGAGAGGTACGGCGGTTATCTTCCAGCCCCCGATATTCGTCGGTGTTGGACCTGACGATCTGCCTTGCCTTGATCACTTCGGGGTCGACGAGCCGAATGGTGTAGAGGTAGAGTCCTTCGATCTCCCGCAGCTTGACGATGGCACCCATGATGTTGCGCGTTTTCGGTTCGATCAGCACCGGCTTGCCGTCGGTAGCGCTGGCCACCGCGCCTTCCGGCGGCTCGGGCATGGCGAAATCCGTATCGGTCTTGGCGCTCATGACGAAAGAGCCGTCCGGCTTGATCAGCGCCGCATGGGCCAGCGAACGGCCCACGGCTTCCTTGTTCATCAGGTCGAGAAAGCCGGTACGATCAAGGCCGTAGAGCGTGCGCGACGCATCGAGATCATAGGCCATGGACAGCGTCGTGCCCTGGAGGTTGCGGGCATTTTCCTGGACATAGGCGTCGGCGATCGACAGCGATGAATTGACGATCGTCTTGGTGCGGATCTCGAACCAGCGGTCGAGGCCGATGTCGAGCGTGATCGAGGCGATGATGGCCACCATGATGGCTGGAATGGCGGCAACCAGGGCGAACATGGCGACAATGCGCACATGCAGCCGCGAAGCGGCCTTGCCATGCCGGCGCGCCATCAGGATGCGGTGCACCTCACGCCCGACCAGCGCGATAAGAAACAGGACGAAAGCCGTGTTGAGGGCAATCAACGCCAGCGTAGTCGACTCGTTCGGTGTGATCGGCGTGGCGCCAACGAGGATGGCGAACGAGATCGCCGCCGTCATCAGCGCGCCGACGACCGCGATCACGCCTGGCAGCGCAAGCAGCCGGCGCCCGTCACGAGCGCCGGGTTCGCTGAAAAGCGGTTGGTTTGTTGTCGGTGCCTGCGGAGCCATGTCGCCGTCTAGAGCCATGATTGCGTCGGATGTATGCAACGCATTGTGGCGATTATGCAACAAGTGTGACCGAGACGGAAATCTTTCGCGAGCCGATCCCCTGAAAAGAGCGCGGGCTCAGATCAAGGCTCAGCCCTGCCGCGATGATTTGTAGACGTTGACGCCGAGCTCGCGAATCTTCTTGCGCAGCGTGTTGCGGTTCAAGCCCAGCAGTTCCGCAGCCTTGATCTGGTTGCCACGCGTTGCCGTCATCGAGGCCAGGACAAGCGGAAACTCGACCTCGGACAGGATGCGCTGATAGAGCCCGGCAGGAGGCAAGTCGCCGGCAAACGACGCGAAATAGCGCTGCAGGAAATGCTCGACCGCCTGGCCAATCGACAAATCGTCGGGAATGAGGTTACCGCCTCCCGGCACTACGGGGCGCTCGCCGGTCTTCAGCTCGGCCTCGATGATCTCGGCGGAAATTTCGTCCTGCGAATAGAGCGCGGCAAGCCTGCGAACCAGGTTTTCCAGTTCGCGAACATTGCCTGGCCACGGATAGCGCTTCATCAACTCGATGCCGCCGGAAGAAATGCGCTTGGTCTGTAGGCCTTCCATTTCGCCGAGCTTGAAGAAGTGGCGGACGAGGTCCGGCACGTCCTCGGAGCGCTCGCGCAGCGCTGGCAGCCGGAGCGGCACGACATTGAGGCGATAGAAAAGATCCTCGCGGAAAAGCCCCTGGTTGATCAGCGTGCGCAGATCCTTGTTGGTGGCGGCGACGATGCGCACGTCGGTCTTGATCGGCGTGCGTCCGCCAACCGTCGTGTATTCGCCCTGTTGGAGCACGCGCAGCAGCCGCGTCTGCGCCTCCATCGGCATGTCGCCGATTTCGTCGAGGAACAGCGTGCCGCCTTCAGCCTGCTCGAAGCGCCCGGTCGAGCGATTCTGTGCGCCGGTGAAGGCACCCTTCTCGTGACCGAACAGTTCCGATTCGATCAGGTCGCGCGGGATCGCCGCCATATTGATGGCGACGAAGGGGCCGCCGCGGCGGCGGCCATATTCATGCAGCGCGCGCGCCACCAGCTCCTTGCCGGTACCGGATTCGCCCGAGATCATCACCGTCAGGTCGGTCTGCATCATGCGCGCCAGCATGCGGTAGATGTCCTGCATGGCGGCCGAGCGGCCGACCAGCGGCATTGCATCGGGCTGCTCTTCCGGCCGCGCGTCGATCTTCGGCCGACGCGGCTCGGAAAGCGCGCGGTTGACGATGTTGAGCAGTTCGGTCAGGTCGAACGGCTTAGGCAGATATTCATAGGCGCCGGTTTCGGAGGCGCGGATCGCCGTCATGAAGGTGTTCTGAGCGCTCATGACGATGACCGGCAGCTCCGGCCTCGCCTTCTTGATGCGCGGCAGCATGTCGAAGGCGTTCTCGTCCGGCATGACCACATCGGTGATGACAAGGTCGCCCTCGCCCGCCGCCACCCAGCGCCACAAAGTCGAAGCATTGGAGGTGACGCGCACCTCGTGGCCGGCGCGCGAAAGCGCCTGGTTGAGGACGGTACGGATCGCCGCGTCGTCGTCGGCGACGAGAATATTGCCGCGAACGGTCATTTGCGGTCTCCTTCACCGTCATCATCGGCGCCGTTTGGCGCTTCTTTCCAGGCCGGCATCAGGATGCGGAATGTGGTGCCGCGCGGCGTCGATTCGCATTCGATGATGCCGCCATGCTCGCCGACGATCTTGGCGACCAGCGCAAGACCCAACCCGGAGCCGTTCGGCTTGGTGGTGATGAACGGGTCGAACAGGATCGGCAAGATGTCTTCCGAAACGCCGGAGCCGTTGTCGCGCACGCAGAATTCCAGCGGCAGCGACACGCGGTCCTGCGTGCCCGGAACGGAAACACGGATGCCTGGCCGGAAGGCGGTCGACAGCACGATCTCGCCCTGCGGGTCGCTGCCGATCGCCTCGGCGGCGTTCTTGACCAAGTTGAGGAACACCTGGATCAACTGGTCGCGGTTGGCAAACACCGGAGGCAACGAAGGATCGTAATCCTCCAATATCTTGATTCTCTTGGCAAAACCGTTCTTGGCAATCGCCTTCACATGGTCGAGAACGACATGGATGTTGACGGGGTAGCGGTCGATCGGCCGCTCGTCGGAAAATACCTCCATGCGATCGACCAGCGACACGATGCGGTCGGTCTCGTCGGTGATCAGCCGCGTCAGCGCGCGGTCTTCGTCGGAAGCCGACAGTTCGAGCAACTGGGCAGCGCCGCGGATGCCTGAGAGCGGGTTCTTGATCTCATGGGCAAGCATCGCCGCCAGACCGGTGACCGAACGTGCCGCGCCCCGATGCGTCATCTGCCGGTCAATCTTGTCGGCCATCGACCGTTCCTGGAACATAACCACCACCGAGCCCGGAAATTCCGGTACCGGCGCGACATAGAGATCGACGACCTTCTCGATGCCGAGCCGCGGCGACGACACGTCGACGCGGTACTCGTTGACCGGAGCCCGGCGCTCGCGCACCTGGTCGACCAGTGTCAGCAGCGGGCTGCCGAAGGGAATGAGTTTTGACAGCGTGTTGCGGGCGAGCATGGTCGCGCTCGAGCGAAAAAAGTCTTCCGCATCGGCGTTGGCGAACGTGATGAACCCCTCCTCGCTGATCATGATCACCGGGCGGCGGATGGTGTTGAGCACGATTTGGGCGGCATCCGCCATTTCGGCGCCCTGGCCGGCGGCGGCGTTCATGCGGCGCTCCGCAGGTTCAAGGGTTGCGGATCGCGCGAAAACACATCGCGCAGCAAGGCAATAACGCGCGCGGGCTCGAATGCGGTCAGTATAGCCTTTCGGCTGTCGTCGGCGACGCCGCCGGCATGCCGATCAAGATACCAGCCAAGATGCTTGCGCGCCTGGCGCAGGCCGCTTTCGGCGCCGTAGAGCGCCAGCATGTCCTCATAGTGGGCCACGATGTAGTCGGCGACCGCGGTCGAGTCCCGTGGCATGTTTGGCGTCGCCTCGCCGGTCGCCGCGGCCGCAATGCCGCCTGCGATCCAGGGCGCGCCATAATGGGCACGGCCGATCATCACGGCGTCGGCACCCGATTGATCGAGAATGTCGGCCGCTTCCGCCGGCGAAGAGACGTCACCATTGGCGACGACCGGGATGGACACGGCTTCCTTGACGCGGGCGATGGCGCGCCAGTCGGCCTTGCCCTGGTAGAACTGGCAGCGCGTGCGGCCGTGCACGGTCACCATGCTGACACCGGCCTGCTCGGCGCGGCGCGCGAGCATCGGCGCGTTGAGCGCGCCTTCGTCCCAGCCAAGCCGCATCTTGACCGTCACTGGCACCTCGACCGCGCCGACAACGGCGTCGATCAGCGACAGTGCGTGGTCGAGATCCAGCATCAATGCCGAACCCGCATAACCGCCGGTAACCTTCTTGGCCGGGCAGCCCATGTTGATGTCGATAATGTCGGCCCCCTCACCGGCTGCGATTCTGGCACCTTCGGCCATGTGCATCGCCTCACGGCCTGCAAGCTGAACCATATGGACGGGCAGGCCGGAGTGGCGTATGCGCAGGTTGAAACCGGCCCTGCCCTTGGCGAGCTCTCCGCTGGCAACCATTTCGGACACGACCAGGCCTGCTCCATGCGCGTGGGCACGCTGCCGGAACGGCTCGTCCGTAATCCCCGACATTGGTGCGAGGAACACGCGATTGCGGAGTCTCACACCGCCGACATCAAGCGGCCCTGCCAATTTGGTCAAGTCAGGCAATTTGGTCAAGTTAACCATGCACAAAAACCAAGCATCTTCATTCGTTGCACATTCTCTAGCCAGAACCGGCGCAATGTGCAACGCGGAATGACGCCACATTTAGGCGCAATTGGGAAAAATGCTGGCCTTCGGCTTTGGCCGCGACCAAAGCGCCGCGCGTCCCTCAGGACGCGCAAAGGACGCTTTGGAATTTCATACTTAGCGCACGATCTTTCCGAAAACCGATTACACTTTTCGGGATCGTGCGCTAGGACCAAACGGGCATGACTGACGCAAGTGAAAATCACGTTTCGGATGCGGATGGCAAGGTCGCGGTGGTGATCGTTGCGGCCGGCCGTGGTGCGCGCGCCGGACAGGCCAACGGACCGAAGCAATATCAACACATTGGCGGCTTTGCCGTCATTGCACACACGCTGGACATTTTTCTGGCCCACCCGCGGACCAGCGAGATCGTCGTCGCCATTCATGCCGATGACCACGAGCTGTTCCGGCAGGCGGCGGGCGCCAATGTAGAGCGCGTCACCGCCATCATGGGCGGGGCGACGAGGCAGGAATCCGTCCGGCTCGGCCTGCTTGCCCTTAGAGGCCACGCGCCGGCGCAGGTTCTGATCCACGACGCCGTCCGCCCGTTTGTCGATGCGGACCTGATAGATCGCACCATCGCCGCCATCGGCGAGCGCGAGGGCGCGTTGCCCGCTTTGCCCGTCGCCGACACGCTGAAGCGCGAATCGGCCTCCGGCGTGGTTGGCGAAACCGTATCGCGCAGCGGGCTTCACGCGGCGCAAACGCCACAAGGCTTTCCGTTCTGGCCCATTCTTGCCGCGCACGAGAAAGCCCATCATCTGGGAAAAATGGATTTTACCGACGATGCCGCGATCGCCGAATGGGCGCATATTCCGGTCAAGATCGTTCCGGGCTCGCCGGACAATGTCAAACTCACCTGGGCACGGGATATTGCGATGGCGGACCAGCGGCTTTCCGGCGAACGCGTGCGCTTTCCCGACATCCGTACCGGCAATGGCTACGACGTCCACGCCTTCGAACCGGGAGACCATGTCACGCTGTGTGGCGTCGCCATAGCGCACGACAAGAAACTGTCCGGCCATTCCGACGCCGATGTCGGCCTGCACGCCTTGACCGATGCGCTGCTGGCGACTTGCGGCGCTGGCGACATCGGCACGCATTTCCCGCCGTCCGACCCGCAGTGGAAAGGCGCTGCGTCGCGCATATTCGTCGAGCATGCGGCAAGGCTGGTGCGCGCGCGCGGCGGCCGCATCGCCAATGCCGACATCACGCTGATCTGCGAAGCGCCGCGCGTCGGGCCGCATCGCGAGGCCATGACCGCAGCCCTTTCTCAGATGCTGGCGATTACGCCGGATCGCATCTCGATCAAGGCCACAACCAATGAGAAGCTCGGCTTTGTCGGGCGCGAGGAAGGCATAGCGGCGATTGCCACCGCCAGCGTGGTGTTTCCCGGCGAGGTGCCGGAATGAGCAACAACGAGCTGGCAAATGCGCTGCTGCAAGCCTGCCAGAAGCGCGGCATCATGCTGGCAACGGCGGAAAGCTGCACCGGCGGCATGATCATCGCCGCGCTCACCGACATCGCCGGTTCCTCGGCCGTGGTCGATCGCGGCTTCATCACCTATTCCAACGAGGCCAAGATGGACATGCTCGGTGTCTCCGCCGCCACGCTTGAGGCGCACGGCGCGGTTTCGCGCGAGACGGCGATCGAGATGGCAACAGGCGCGCTTGTCCGTTCGCGCGCCGGGCTGACCCTGGCGGTCACCGGCATTGCCGGGCCTGGCGGCGGTTCGGCGGGAAAACCGGTCGGCCTGGTCTGGTTCGGGGTTGCGCTGGACGGCCGACCGATTGTCGCCGAGCACCAGCTCTTTGCAGACAAAGGCCGCGATTTCATTCGTCGCGAAACGGTCCGGCAAGCGCTGGAACTGGGCCTGCAAGCACTCGGCTAACCTTGGGCCCGAGGTGCTGCACCGTAGATGACGTCGGCGCGCTTCTCAAAGGCTTCGGCGAACATGCGGAAGGCGCGATCGAACATGGTCCCCATGACCGCGCCCAGAATACGACTCTTGAACTCATAGTCGATGAAGAAGCGGACGGCGCAACCGGCGCCGTCGGGTTCGAAACGCCAGACATTGCTCAAATATTTGAACGGCCCGTCGATGTACTTCACGTCGATGGTGTTCTCGGCGGGCTTCAGCAGCACCTGCGTCGTGAAGGTTTCACGGATCGCCTTGTAACCAATGCTCATGTCGGCAAGCAGAACCGTGCGCCCGTCACGCTCCTTGCGCGAGCGAACCGTCAGCGCTTCGCAAAGCGGCAGGAATTGCGGATAGGATTCAACATCGGCGACCAAAGCGAACATCTGCTCGGGTGTATGGGATACGCGTCGGATGGCTTCGAATTTTGGCATGAAACCAGCGGATTAAGCTGATTTCTTGAGAATCGCTTCCCGTGCCGCACGCAGCTTGGCGAAATCGTCGCCGGCGTGATGCGACGAACGCGTCAGCGGGCTAGACGCCACCAGCAGGAAACCCTTGGTCCGGCCGATCGTCTCAAAGGATTTGAACTCCTCCGGCGTGACGAAGCGGATCACCGGATGGTGCTTCTTCGACGGTTGCAGGTACTGGCCGATGGTCATGAAATCGACATTGGCGGACCGCAGATCGTCCATCAGCTGCAGGATTTCATTCCGTTCCTCGCCCAGCCCCACCATGATGCCGGACTTGGTGAAGATTGACGGATCAAGCTCCTTGACCCGCTGCAACAGCCGGATCGAATGGAAATAGCGGGCGCCCGGACGAACCGTCAGATAGTTCGACGGTACGGTTTCGAGATTGTGGTTGAAGACGTCGGGCTTGGCGGCCACGACGATCTCCAGCGCGCCGTCCTTGCGCAGGAAGTCGGGCGTCAGGATTTCGATCGTCGTCGAAGGCGTCGCGGCCCGGATGGCGCGGATGACCTCGGCGAAATGCTGCGCACCGCCATCGGAGAGATCGTCGCGGTCGACCGAGGTGATGACCACATGGGTAAGGCCCATCTGCTTGACCGCATGCGCGACGCGGGCCGGTTCATCCGGGTCAAGCGCTGTTGGAATGCCCGTGGCGACGTTGCAGAAGGCGCAGGCGCGGGTGCAGATCTCGCCCATGATCATGAAGGTGGCGTGCTTCTTTTCCCAGCATTCGCCGATGTTGGGGCAGCCGGCCTCTTCGCAGACCGTCACCAGCTTGTGCGATTTGACGATTTCGCGCGTTTCGGCATAGCCCTTCGACACCGGCGCCTTGACGCGGATCCAGTCGGGCTTGCGCAGCACGTCCTGATCAGGCTTGTGCGCCTTTTCCGGATGCCGCAAGCGCGGGGCGTTGGCGATCGTATCGAGGACAGTGACCATCGGGAAACCTGGTTCATTCGCGACGCCAGTCAGGCGTTCGCTGTCATAACGTCATCTAAGACTTTTCAACGCAAAGAAAAAGGCCGCCACGGCGCATGCCGCAACAGCCTTTTTCGCATAGCAACTCTTCAGTGATGCTAACGGCGCACCAGACGCCCGGCCCAGATCAGCAGGCAGGCACCGATAAAGCCGGTGATCAGATAGGCAATCCAGCCGACGCCGAACGGGCCAAAATTGAGAGCCTGCAGAATGGCGTTCAGCACGACCGCGCCGACGATGCCCATGACGATGTTCATGAAGATGCCGGTGTTGCTCTTCATGAACATTTCGGCGAACCAGCCTGCCAGGCCGCCGATGATGATGGCTGCTATCCAGCCGACGCCATTCAGGTGCATATGCCTTCTCCTTGTGGGATACGTGAAAACGCATTCGCAAACGAAGTACCTTGCCGCCGGGTTCCATCTGTAGCAGCGCTTTCAATCTATCAGGCGTTGAGCGCGCGGCCATAGGCGTCGAGCACGCTTTCCTTCATCATCTCCGACAGCGTCGGGTGCGGGAAGATGGTGTGCATCAGCTCTTCCTCGGTCGTCTCCAGGTTCATCGCCACGACAAAACCCTGGATCAGTTCGGTCACTTCGGCACCGACCATGTGGGCGCCGAGCAATTGACCGGTCTTCTTGTCGAAGATGGTCTTGATGAAACCCTGATCCTCACCGAGCGCAATCGCCTTGCCATTGGCGGCGAACTGGAAGCGCCCGACCCGGATGTCCTTGCCCTCGGCCTTGGCCTTGGCTTCCGTCAGCCCAACCGAGGCGACCTGCGGATTGCAGTAGGTGCAGCCCGGAATCTTCAGCTTGTCGGTGGCATGCACGCCAGGAAAATCTGCGATCTTCTCGATGCACACGACCCCCTCATGTTCGGCCTTGTGAGCGAGCATCGGCGGGCCGGCGACATCGCCGATGGCGTAGATGCCCGGCACGTTGGTCTTGCCGTAACCATCGATGACGACGCAGCCACGCTCCGTCTTCACGCCAAGCGCCTCGAGTCCGAGGCCCTCGATGTTGCCCTGGACGCCGACGGCCGAGATCATCCGATCGGCGGTGATCTTCTCGACCTTGCCGTCCTTCATCTCGACATGCGCGGTGACCGAGTTGGCACCCTTCTCGACCTTGGTCACCTTGGCTTCGAGGATGATCTTCATGCCTTGCTTCTCGAACTGCTTCTGCGCGAATTTCGAGACTTCGGCATCCTCGACCGGCATCACCGCCGGCAGCAATTCGACCACCGTCACTTCGGCGCCCATGGTGCGGTAGAAGGAGGCGAATTCGATGCCGATGGCGCCCGACCCCATGACCAGCAGCGACTTCGGCATCTCCTTCGGCACCATGGCTTCAAAATAAGTCCAGATCAGTCTGCCGTCCGGCTCGATGCCGGGCAGCGCGCGCGGCCGGGCGCCGGTCGCCAGGATGATGTGCTTGGCGGTATAGGTGCCCTCGCCCTTGACGCCTTTCGGCACTGGCGGCTGCGGCTCCATCGGCTTCTTGGCCGTCTTCGACACGACGATCTCGCCCGGCTTCGAAAGCTTGGCCTCGCCCCAGATGACGTCGACCTTGTTCTTCTTCATGAGGAAGGCAACGCCGCCATTGAGCCGCAGCGACACCTTGCGCGAGCGGTCGACCACGGCTGACGCATCGACGCTGACCTTGCCGTCGAGCTTCAGCCCGTAATCCTTCAGGTGGTCCGAATAGTGCATGATCTCGGCCGAGCGCAGCAGCGCCTTGGTCGGGATGCAGCCCCAGTTGAGGCAGATACCGCCGAGATGCTCGCGCTCGACGATCGCCGTCTTGAAGCCGAGTTGCGCGGAACGCACCGCGGTGACATAGCCGCCAGGGCCGGAGCCGATGATGATGACGTCGTAGTTCTCAGCCACGGTTTTTCTCCTTCACAATTCCAGCATGACGCGCACGACGGGTGCCAGCGCCTTGCCGATGTTTCGCGTGTTTTCGGCATCGAGATGGACGCCGTCGAGCGGGGTGGTTTGCGCCACGCTGCCGGCGTCGAAGAAGCCGCAGCCGGCCTCATCGGCAAGAGCGGCATAGAGCGGCGCCAACCGCGTCGAAGCCTCGTCACCGCCGGCGAACATCTCCTTGAATTCGGCATTGTCTGTACGGCTGACCACAGGCGGCGAAACGATCAGGATCTGCGGCGCCGGCCAGTCGAACGGATAGTCGTGACCGCGCACGATGTCGATCAGCCGCTGGATGCCCTGCTTGGCCGCGACGGGATTGCCGTGGATCCACGGCTTCATGTCGTTGGCGCCGAGCATGATGACAATCAGGTCGATCGGCGCATGGGTCGTCAGGACGGTTGGTAGCAGTTTTGCACCGTTGCGGTCCGCACCGGCCAGATGATCGTCGAAGGCCGTGGTGCGGCCGTTGAGGCCATCGGCAATCACTTGCACGTCGGCGCCTAACGCTGCCTGCAGCACGCTCGGCCAGCGGTCTTCCAGCGCATGGCGGCCACCTTCGGCATTGTAGCCCCAGGTCAGCGAGTCGCCGTAACAAAGAACCGTCTTCATGCGCCCACCTGTGCGTTAATCGAGCCGCGCCTCAACCGCCAGCGCACGAACAGCCAGTGAACCAGCACAGTGGCCAGGTTCGGCAAAACCAGGCCGGCGACGATCGGCAGGTCACCTTCCCACTGGCGCTTATCGACCGGCTGAGAGAACGTCCAACCGATCAGGCCGAGCCCGATCAGCACGAACAGGACAATTGCGCAGAGGCCCAGCCAGTTGATGATCGACGGTGCGTTCGAAAAAAGCTGCGCGATGAAAAACACGATCGTCGCGACAATGGTGACAAGCACCGACGTCATGAACACCAGAATGTATTCTTCCTGCGCATGGGTTGCGACCGCCAGCTGTTGAGCAACCAAGCCGCCTGCCAATCCTGACAGGAAAAACGCCATAAGGGAGGTGAAGAAGATCCGCACCGCCCTCTCCGTCCTAAACCAGCATGCCCATCGGGTTCTCGATCAGGCGCTTGAAGGCGACCAGCAGTTCGGCACCCAGCGCGCCGTCGACGGCGCGATGGTCGGTCGACAGCGTCACCGACATCACGGTGGCGATTTTGATCTCGCCGTTCTTGACCACCGCCCGCTCCTCGCCGGCACCGACGGCAAGGATCGTCGCATGCGGCGGGTTGATGACGGCGGCAAAGTCCTTGATGCCGAACATGCCGAGGTTGGACACCGCCGTGGTGCCGCCCTGATACTCTTCCGGCTTCAGCTTGCGGCTGCGCGCCCGGCTGGCCAGATCCTTCATCTCGTTGGAGATGGTGGACAGCGTCTTTTCGTCGGCATGCCGAATGATCGGTGTGATCAGGCCGCCCGGGATCGACACGGCGACGCCGACATCGGCATGCTTGTGCTTGACCATGGCGCTTTCGGTCCATGAGGCATTGGCATCCGGCACCGCCTTCAGCGCCATCGCCATCGCCTTGATGACCATGTCGTTGACCGACAGCTTGTAGGCGGGCGCATCGCCTTTGTCGGTCTTCTTTACCGGGGCTGCGGCGTTAATCTGCGTGCGCAATGCGAGGAGTGCATCGAGCTCGCAGTCGAGCGTCAGGTAGAAATGCGGGATGGTGGTCTTGGCCTCGACCAGGCGGCGCGCAATGGTCTTGCGCATATTGTCATGCGGGACGAGATCGTAGGAGCCAGCCTCGAACAGCTTCAGCACCTGATCGTCGGACATCGCCTTCACAGCAGGAGCAGTTGCCGGAGCCCCGGCGGGTGCTGCCTTGGCGGCAGGCTTGGCGCCGCCACCGGCAATCGCGGCGTCGATATCTGCCTTGACGACGCGGCCATGCGGGCCGGTGCCGGTCACGGCAGACACATCGACGCCGGCTTCCCTGGCGATGCGACGTGCGAGCGGCGAGGCGAAGGTGCGCTCGCCGGCCGCATGACCATTGGCAACTGGAGCCGCCTCTGCCTTGGGTGCGGTCGCGACCGGTTCCGCCTTTGATGCTTCCGCCTTTGGTGCGTCAGCCTTGGGCTCCTCCGCTTTCGGCGCCTCGGCTTTCGCTGGTGCGGCACCGCCACCGCTTTTCGCGACGGCGCCTGCATCCTCGCCCTCTCCGGCGAGCACGGCGATCAGCGCATTGACCTTGACGCCCTCGGTGCCGGCGGGAACGACGAGCTTTGCAACCGTGCCCTCATCGACAGCTTCGACTTCCATCGTCGCCTTGTCGGTCTCGATCTCGGCAATGACATCGCCCGGCGAAACCTTGTCGCCTTCCTTGACGAGCCACTTGGACAGATTGCCCTCTTCCATCGTGGGCGACAGGGCCGGCATGGTGATGTTGATTGGCATTTTGTCCTCCCGCCCGGTTCAGCGATACGTGACGGCTTTGACCGCCTCGATGACTTCGCCGACATTCGGCAACGCCAGCTTCTCGAGGTTGGCCGCATAAGGCATCGGCACATCCTTGCCGGCGATGGTGATGACCGGCGCGTCCAGAAAGTCGAAGGCGCGCTGCGACACCTGGTTGGCGATATGGTCGCCGACCGAGTTCTGCGGATAACCTTCCTCCACCACCACCAGGCGGTTGGTCTTCTTGACCGAGGCGATGATGGTGTCGAGATCGAGCGGCCGGATCGTGCGCAAGTCGATGATCTCGGCATCGATGCCAAGGCCACGCAGTTCCGCTTCAGCCTTGACCGCATAGGTCATGCCGATGCCGAAGGAGACGATGGTGACATCCTTGCCTGATTTATGGATGCGCGCCTTGCCGATCGGCAACACGAAATCGTCCAGCTTCGGCACGTCGAAGGACTGACCGTAAAGGATTTCATTCTCGAGGAAGATGATTGGGTTCGGATCGCGGATCGCTGCCTTCAGCAAGCCCTTGGCGTCAGCGGCGGTGTAGGGCATCACCACTTTCAGGCCCGGAATGTGGCTGTACCAGGCGGCATAGCACTGCGAGTGCTGGGCAGCGACGCGTGCGGCGGCACCGTTCGGTCCACGGAACACGATCGGCGCGCCCATCTGGCCGCCGGACATATAGAGCGTCTTGGCGGCCGAGTTGATGATCTGGTCGATCGCCTGCATGGCGAAGTTGAAGGTCATGAACTCGACGATCGGCTTCAGGCCGGCCATCGCCGCACCCACGCCAACGCCGGCAAAGCCATGCTCGGTGATCGGCGTATCGACGACGCGCCGCGGCCCGAATTCCTGCAGCAGGCCCTGCGTGATCTTGTAGGCGCCCTGGTATTCGGCAACCTCCTCGCCCATGACGAAGACATCGCCGTCGCGGCGCATTTCCTCGGCCATCGCATCGCGCAGCGCTTCGCGCACCGTGGTGGAGACCATCTCCGTGCCGGCCGGAATGTCCGGATCGGCGGCGATCTCCGTCTTCGGGGCGGCAGCCACCGGTGCGGCGGCCGGCTTTGTGGCCTCCGCCTTGTCCTCTGCTGCGGCCGGAGCCTCTGCCTTTGCAGGTGCTTCCGCCTTGGCGGGCGCCGCAGACTTGCCGATATCCCCGGCACTTTCGCCGTCCTGCAGCAGCACGGCGATCGGTGTGTTGACCTTGACGCCTTCGGTACCGGCGGCGATCAGGATCTTGCCCAGCGTGCCTTCGTCAACAGCTTCGACTTCCATCGTCGCCTTGTCGGTCTCGATCTCGGCGATAACGTCGCCGGCGACGACCTTGTCGCCCTCGTTCTTCAACCACTTGGAAAGATTGCCCTCTTCCATGGTCGGCGAGAGAGCGGGCATGAGAATTTCGATCGGCATGTCCTTGCCCTCCCGTTACAATACGATATCGGTCCAGAGCTCGGACGGATCCGGCTCCGCGTCGTTCTGGGCAAATTCGGCGGCGTCGGCGACGATGTCGCGGACCTCCTTGTCGATGGTCTTGAGCTCGTCCTCGGTCGCCCACTTCTTTTCCATCAGCCGTGCCTTGACCTGCTCGATCGGGTCATGGTCCGAGCGCATCTTCTGCACTTCTTCCTTGGAGCGGTATTTTGCCGGATCGGACATCGAGTGACCGCGGTAGCGGTAGGTCTGCATTTCGAGAATGATCGGCCCGTTGCCGGCGCGGCACCATTCGGTCGCCTGGTCGGCGGCAGCCTTGACAGCGCGCACGTCCATGCCGTCGACCTGGATGCCCGGGATCTTGAACGAGGCACCACGATGCGAAAAGTTGGTTTCCGCCGAAGAGCGCGACACCGAGGTGCCCATCGCATAGCGGTTGTTCTCGATGATGTAGATCACCGGCAGCTTCCACAGCGAGGCCATGTTGAAGCTTTCATAGACCTGGCCCTGGTTGGCCGCGCCGTCGCCGAAATAGGTCAGCGAGACATTGTTGTTGTCGCGGTAGCGGTTGGCAAAGGCGAGACCAGTACCAAGAGACACCTGCGCACCGACGATGCCGTGGCCGCCGTAAAAGTGCTTTTCCTTGGAGAACATGTGCATGGAGCCGCCCTTGCCCCGGGACAAGCCGCCCCGACGCCCGGTCAGCTCGGCCATGACGCCGCGCGGCGACAGCTCCATCGCCAGCATGTGGCCGTGGTCGCGATAGGCGGTGATCATCTGATCGCCGTCGATCAGCGCCATCTTCATGCCGGTGACGACCGCTTCCTGGCCGATATAGAGGTGACAGAAGCCGCCGATGAAACCCATGCCGTAAAGCTGGCCGGCCTTTTCCTCGAAACGACGGATGAGCAGCATGTGCCGGTAGGCGGCAAGCTCTTCATCCTTGGTGAACTCGGCGGGCTTGGGGGCGGAAAGCCCCGATTTGCCGTCGGATTTGGATTTGGCAGGCGCTTTTCTGGCTGCGGTGGCCATGCATCACTCCCTGTTGGCGTCTCTTCGTGGACATTAGAGCAGGATGAAATCTGCTCTGGGGAGATCAGCTCCTCCCCACCGATTTTAGGGAGGCTAACACGCGTCAAAGCGTTGCGCCATGCCGAATTTGCATAGCTGGCATGCGCCTAAGCAATTAAAATCGTTGAAAATATTGGCGATTAACTGGAAATCAGTTATTTCACCGAGGTCGGCAACATAATGGTGATTTCATCGGCTTGGGACAGATTGAGCGCCTTGCGTGCCTGCTCATCGAGCATGTCCTTCTCGAGCGTGCCTTCATGCATCAGCCGAACGCGGCGCTCGAGTTCCATGCGGCGCGCCTTGATCGCATCGAGCTGGCCTTGCAGCGCAACCGTCTGGGCTTCCAGCTGATATTTCGAATAGATGCCGAATTCGCCGTGATAGGCATGAAAGCCGAAATAGGCCAGGAACACCACGCAAAGCGAGGGAATGATCAGCCGGCCGGTGTTTCTCTGCTTGTGCTGACGCGTCCACATCGCCCGGTTCCTCTAGAGCGTGATGCCGAAATGTGTGAAGCGGTTTTCGGACGACAACATGCTCTATCTCTTTGATTTAGAGTCGGATTCAGACTTCAGGTCGAACAGACCTGAAATCATCCGGCTCTAGCCCGCGAACTCAGGCGGCTCACGATCTTTTCGCCCGATTGTGCTTAACGGACGGTTACAGGTGACCGGTTTGGCGAACCGAAATGAAAAAAGGCGGGAATGCTCCCGCCCTTTCATCCGATATCCGAGTGTTTTCCGGATCAGCCCTTGATCACCGACTTGCCGGCATAGCTTGCCTGCTTGCCGAGTTCTTCCTCGATGCGGATCAGCTGGTTGTACTTGGCCATGCGGTCGGAGCGCGACAGCGAGCCGGTCTTGATCTGTCCGCAATTGGTGGCAACCGCGAGATCGGCGATGGTCGAATCCTCGGTTTCGCCCGAGCGGTGCGACATGACGGCGGTGTAGCCGGCCTTGTGCGCGGTCTCGACGGCGTCGAGCGTTTCCGTCAACGAGCCGATCTGGTTGACCTTGACCAGGATCGAATTGGCAACGCCCATGCGGATGCCGTCGCGTAGCCGCGCCGTGTTGGTGACGAACAAATCGTCGCCGACCAACTGCGTCTTCTTGCCGATCAGGTCGGTCAGGTACTTCCAGCCTTCCCAATCGTCCTCGGCCAAGCCGTCCTCGATCGAGATGATCGGATAGTCGGCGGCAAGCTTGGCCAGGTATTTGGCCTGGGCCTTGGGATCGCGCGTCTTCTTCTCGCCCTCATAGACGTAGTTGCCGTCCTTGAAGAACTCGGTCGCGGCGCAATCGAGGCCGAGCGCGATCTCGTCGCCCGGCTTGAAGCCGGCCTGCTCGATCGATTCCATGATGAAATCGAGCGCCACCGGGGCGCTTTTCAGGTTCGGGGCAAAGCCGCCCTCGTCGCCGACATTGGTGTTGTGGCCGGCATCCTTCAGCTTCTTGCGCAGCGTATGGAAGATTTCCGAACCCCAGCGTACACCTTCGCGCAGCGTCGGCGCGCCGATCGGCAGGATCATGAATTCCTGGAAATCGATCGGGTTGTCGGCATGCGCGCCACCATTGATGATGTTCATCATCGGTACCGGCAGGAGATGCGCCTTGGTGCCACCGACATAACGGTACAGCGGCAGGCCGGCGGCGTCAGCGGCCGCCTTGGCCACCGCCAGCGACACACCGAGAATGGCGTTGGCGCCAAGCCGGCTCTTGTTGGGCGTGCCGTCAAGCTCGATCATGGTCTGGTCGATATGGATCTGGTTTTCGGCTTCCATGCCGCCGATGGCCTCGAACAGCTCGCCGTTCACCGCTTCGACGGCCCTGAGCACACCCTTGCCGAGATAGCGGGCACCGCCGTCGCGCAGTTCGACGGCCTCGTGGGCGCCGGTCGAAGCACCCGATGGCACCGCCGCGCGGCCCATTGAGCCATCTTCGAGAATGACATCGACCTCGACGGTCGGATTTCCACGGCTGTCCAGGATTTCACGCCCGACAATGTCGATGATGGCGGTCATTTGCGATGTCCTCGATTGATCTGAAGAATGCCGCACGTCTTAGCCAAAGTGCTGCAAAAGGCAATCGGCCGGCTGGCAATTATTGCCGCGGCATCAGCCTCCGAACGATTCACGAAGCGCAAATCGCTGTCATCATAAGTCATGTACGGCAGGCCGGCTTGTGGCTATGGTGCGGGGGCGCGGGGCGAAACAGGAGGAGTTTCGCCATGTCCCAGTTGAGTGGTATCGTGAGTCTGTTCCTGATCGCGGCGGCATTCCTGACGTCGTGCGACAATCAGCAGTCGCCGCCGAAGGCGATGGCCCCCTTATACGTCAGCGAATAAGCCGGAATCCAAAGCGGCCCCGCCTCTCGGCGGAGCCGCTTTGTGGTTGCTGTTAATGCCAGTAAGGCGTGACCTTGTAATAATTGTAGGATTCGTCGCGGGCCGCCTCGCCATCCGCCCCGGTCAATTCGTTGATCGAATAGGCAGGTGCCGCCCTGAGTTGTTCCTTGGAAAACGGCACGACATACCCGCCTTTGTCCTCATCGTAGTCGAGGCTTGCCCACGGAATGGCGTGATATTTCTCGCCGATACCGAGGAAGCCGCCAAAACCGATGACCGCGAACATGATGCCGTTCGTCATCTTGTCAAGCATCACATCCTCGATGCTGCCGATGCACGTGCCTTCGGTATTGTAGACCGATGTGCCGATGACCCGCGAAGCGGCGATGGCTTGGGTGTGACCTGTCTGGGTTGCCATGATTGTGCTCCTCATTGTGGTTTCGAACCATACTTGGACAATGAGGGGTACGGGCGAAGGTTCCCGACTTTTTCGGCGTCGACCGTTCACTCCGCGAGGATGAAGGTAACCTTCATATTGACGCGATAAGCAACAATCTTGCCGTCTTGGACGACGATCTTCTGGTCCTGGATCCAGGCGCCCTCGACGTTCTTCAGGGTTTTGGATGCGCGCGCAATTCCCTGTTCGATGGCGTCCTGAAAGCTCTTGTTCGACGAGGATGCGATTTCGGTGACGCGGGCGACGGACATGGCTTCCTCCTGCCAAAACGCTTATTTGCCAGCCAAGCGTATAGCCGGCTCGTGCCTTCCACAAGCGCCGGCAGTCGGCGGAGTATGCGTCCGCCCTTAGAGGCCCTTGGCGATGCGGTCGAATGCCATCAGCCGCTCGAGCAGGGCCGGCATGTCCTTCAACGGGAGCATGTTCGGGCCGTCGGAAGAGGTCGAGTTGTCGGGATCCTGATGGGTCTCGATGAACACGCCGGCAACGCCGACAGCGACTGCCGCGCGGGCCAGCGTCTCGACAAAGCGGCGCTCGCCACCCGAGGAACCACCCTGCCCGCCCGGTTGCTGCACCGAATGCGTGGCATCGAAGATCACCGGCGCGCCGATCTCGGCCATGATGGGCAGAGCGCGCATGTCGGACACCAGCGTGTTGTAGCCGAAGGACGCGCCGCGCTCGGTGGTCAGCACATTGGCATTGCCGGATCCGGTGATCTTGGCGACGACGTTCTTCATGTCCCAGGGGGCGAGGAACTGCCCCTTCTTCACATTGATCACCTTGCCGGTCCTGGCGGCGGCGACCAGCATGTCCGTCTGGCGCGACAGGAAAGCCGGAATCTGCAGGACATCGACATGCGGCGCGACGATCGCGCACTGCTCCTCGGTATGGACATCGGTCAGCACGGGGAGCGAAAATTCCTTGCGCAACTCGTCGAAGACGGGAAGGGCTGCGTCCATACCGGCACCGCGCGTCGCCGACAGCGAGGTGCGGTTGGCCTTGTCGTAGCTGGTCTTGTAGACGAGCCCTATGCCGAGCCTGCCGGTCAGTTCCTTCAGCGCGCCGGCCATATCGAAGGCGTGCTGGCGTGATTCAAACTGACAAGGGCCGGCGATCAGCGACAGAGCCGCCTTGTTGTCGAAGACGACATTGCCGACGGTTACCGACGAATTGGGCGCCATCGAATTGGACGCTTGCGGCTTGCTCATGGGATCTCCCGGAAGATGAAGGCCGCGCCCTGTCCGGGTGCAGGCCGCACGACGATATCATTGCCCGCTATATCGTGTTGGACGGAATTGGCTGCAAGCAGCCTCGATGTCACATCGGCGTTCCGAACCGAAAAGACCACCGCTGCGAAGCGTAGATCTGTCGGCGCGCCGGCAGGCAGGCCGAAGCGCGCGGTGAAAGCCGCGCCGTCAAGCACGCTCAAATCTGCATTCGGCAAGGGAAACATGCCGCCCTGCCTGTCGGCGGCCGGATCGTCCACCGCCACGGAAATCAGCCCATGCTGCTTTCCGGGCGCATCGCTGATCGCCAAGATCTCGACAATTCCGGTCGCGCCGTTGGCGTGGGCCTGCAAAGCCGTACGGTCAACATCAGGCGCGTTGACGCGCTCGCAGGCAAACAGGAAGGCGTCCGTGGCTTCGGCTCCGGCCGCGAAGGCGAGCTTGAACGATGCGATGTCGCTTTTGCCGGCAGGGTCGGTGAAGGCGCGCGAAAAGCCCAGCATGTCTCCCGCCGAGATGCCGGCATCGACATAGCGTGCATGGTCGGCATCGGCATTGCCCGTGCTTAGAACAATGGCGGAAAATCCCTCGTCGCCGTTGCTGTCGCGATAGGCGCGATCACGCGTGACGAAGACATTGCCGTCTGCGATAGCCTTTGTCGCCACCTGTTCGTCGCCGACCGCGAGCGGTTCGAGATACGTGCCGTCGGCCAGGAAAACACAGCAGTTTTCCGTTCCGAAGGGATGGATGCCGGTCGGGGCCACGACGAAGCCAAGCGCGGTGAGCCGGGCTCGCGCAACCTCAAGGCTCTGCGTCGGCAGCACCAGGTGATCGAGCGGATGAGTGCCTGCGGCTGCGGTTTGGGTCATGCAGGCGCGATGTGCATCATTCCGCAAATCGGTTCAAGACTTGATCGCAATCCCGGCCAGTTCGCCCAAGTCAGTTCACCGGACTTCGAAAAAGGCACCCACCTGGACAAGGCATCAGCTTCCGGCAACGACATCGGCGGAATAGCGCAGTTCCCGCATCGGTTTGACCTTGCTGGTGGTCTGCGCATAGAGCGGGTGCGCCTTGTAGGCGGCCAGCGCGGCGTCGTCGGCGAACTCCGCATAGACGACCACGTCGACCTCATCGGACAGTAGATCGACCTTGGTGTTCAAGGTGACCTCGAAAAGGCTGGAATGAGGAATGTCGCCGAGCGCCAGCAAGCCGGTGCGCACAGCCTCGACATCCTCTTTTCGCTGCGCGCTGAAGAAAACGATATGCCGGATCAACCCCGCCTCCTCGATCAAAGTGCTGGGGTCTTTTGTGACGGCAGGACGTTGGCGTCAATCGACAAGGATGTCGCGGCTGCAGCCGCCGGAGCTAAACCTTGCCGGTAGCATATCGCACAATGCGGCTAAGTTCTCTCACCGTGGTGTCGAGATACCGGCCCTGATTGTACATGCCATCCCAGATCAGGAAAAACGCGATGGCGGCAATGACGATTACATAACGCATGGCTAAATCTATCGCACAAGGAATTCTGCGGCCATAGGCGTTTTTTAACGCGCTGCGCCTTGGCTGTCCAAAGGCACAGATGCCCGCCGGCGCGAGCAATCTGCTTGGCACAGCCCCGGTTGCAGCCTGCCCCTTGAAGTTTCCCCGCATGACGTGGAAGATTGTCGCACGGATTCACCGGGAAGCGCTGAAGCTCTGGTAGGGGGCGCGCACTTCATTCGAGCCCGCTCGCCGACGAACCGGTCGCGGCGGCGTTCGAAGCTGGCGAATGATCCAAGAGAACCGTGGCCCGGCAATTTGCGCCGACACCGCGGAAATCCAGGGGCACGAGATGGCGCAAAAGGAACATTTTGGCGTAGCATTGAGCGACGCGGTCAGGCTCGATGAATTCAATTTCGCGGAGATCGTGAAAGGTCTTCCAGCGAAAGCGCGCATGGTGCTGTCGGCGGCGATGAACCTGCCACGCGGTTCGCTCAAGGTCAGGCTGCCGGACGGCCGTGCCGTCCTCGTCGGCGGCAAGGGACCTGGCCCAGATGCCGAACTGGTGTTGAAGAATTGGCGCTTGCCGGGCCGCGCCTTTTCCGGCGGCACGATCGGCGTTGCCGAATCCTATATGGACGGCGATTGGGAAAGCCCCGACGTGACCAGCTTCCTGGAGCTGTTCGTGGTCAATTCGGTCATCGGCGAGCGTATCGCGGGCGGCACCAGTTGGCTGATCAACACCGTCCAGCGCATCCGCCACTGGTTCAACCAGAACACGCGCACCGGTTCGAAACGCAATATCTCGGCGCATTACGACCTCGGCAACGCCTTCTACAAGGAATGGCTCGATCCGAGCATGACCTACTCTTCGGCGCTCTACACGACCGGTGCCAACGACCTGGAAGGCGCCCAGGCCGCCAAATATCGCGCTCTGGCGAAGGATACAGGGATCGGTCCGAAGGACCATGTGCTGGAAATCGGCTGCGGCTGGGGTGGCTTCGCCGAATTCGCGGCGCGCGAGATCGGCTGCCGCGTGACCGGGCTGACGATCAGCCGCGAGCAGCACGATTTTGCCACGGCTCGCATCGCCAAGGCTGGCCTTGCCGACAAGGTCGACATCAAGCTGCAGGATTATCGCGACGAAACCGGCACCTATGACCGCATCGCCTCGATCGAGATGTTCGAGGCGGTCGGCGAGAAATACTGGCCGGTGTTTTTCGGCAAGATGAAGGCCTGTCTGAGGCCTGGGGGCACTGCCGGCCTGCAGATCATCACCATCAACGAAGCCGCCTACGACACCTATCGCGCAAGGCCGGATTTCATCCAGCGCTACGTCTTCCCGGGCGGCATGCTGCCGACACCGTCGATCCTGAAGGCACTGGGCAAGGATCATGGCCTTGCTCATCTACGCGAGCGCGTGTTTCCGGATGACTACGCGCGCACGTTGGCCGAATGGCGCCACCGGTTCCGGGCGTCATGGGAGAAGATCGTTCCGCTCGGCTTCGACGACCGCTTCAAGAAGCTCTGGGAGTTCTACCTGCACTATTGCGAAGCCGGCTTCCGCGCCAGCTACATCGACGTGCGCCAGGTGGTCTACAAGGCGTAAATCGACACGCTCTTCGATTTTCATTGCCGCTGACCAAGCGATGTCGAGCACGATCTCGACATGGCCGCGCGGTCGCCGTCACCCTTCAAAGCAGGATGCGGTATTTCGCGAATCCTGCCTCGCCCTCACCCGCCGGTTCGATCTTCAGCGATTTCACCTGCGCAATGAAATCCTTGGCCTTGGGGCCGGTTTCGAACACGGCGCTGGCTCCAGGCAGCGGTGCGAACGACCAGTTGTCGTCCGCCGACGGGTTGATCGTGCCCTCGCTGACGATATAGCGGACAATGACATCGCGATTGGTGTCCGGTGCTTCGTAGATGATCTTCGAGGCATTGATGCCGGGGAAATTGCCGCCGCCACCAGCCCGGTAATTGTTGGTCGCAACGACGAATTTCTGGTTGGGATCAATCGGTTTTCCGTCGAACATCAAGTCGACGATACGATTGCCGCCGGCATTCGCCAACCCGCCCTTGGCATCGTATTTCGGCGGCTGCGACAGGTCGATCTTGTAGGTGACGCCGTCGATGATGTCGAAATTGTAGGACGGAAAATCGGTGTTGATGAGGGCTTGGTCGGCCTTATCAGGCTCGATCCGGTTGAAGATGCCGGCCGACATTTCCAGCCACTCCTTGACCTGCGCACCGGTTATTTCGACCGCCCGCACGGTGTTCGGATAGAGATAGAGGTCGGCAACGTTCTTGATGGCGATGTCGCCTGCCGGCACGTCGGTATAGTAGTCGGCGCCGTTGCGCCCGCCGGCCTTGAAGGGAGCGGCGGCCGACAGCAGCGGCACGTCCTTCCATTGCGTGTTCTTGAGAATTTCCTTGAGGTACCAGGTCTGCGCCTGGCTGACGACCTGCACCGACGGATCGTCGGCGACCAGCGCGAAATAGGAATAGAGCGGCGCGGAGGTCTTGCCGACAGGGCGGCGCACATAGGCCAGTGTCGCCTGGTGGTCCTGTTCGAGGGCCGCGATGATGCGCTTGTCGTCCGGGACAGTCGGCTTGTTCTTGTTGTCGACGCGTTCGAAGATCGGCCGCGCCTCGGAAGTGGCTGAAACGACCTTCCATTTCGACCCGTCACGTTCCAGCATCAGGTCGACCAGCCCCATATGCGAGCCCCAGAAGCCGCCCATGACGGCGGGCTTGCCCTGCAGCGTGCCTTTCTGCGTGTCGACACCATCGAGCGACTGGAAATCCTTCTTGCCGGGGAACACCAGATGCTGGTGACCGGTGAACACCGCATCGATGCCGTCGACACCGGCGACGAAGAACGAGGCGTTCTCCATCATCTCGCCCTGCTTCACATCGATGCCGGAATGCGAGAGCGCAATGACGATGTCGGCGCCCTCCTCCTTCATCTGCGGCACCCAGGCCTTGGCCGCCTCGACGATGTCGCGCGTCTTGACGTTGCCTTCCAGGTTCTTGAGATCCCAAACCATGATCTGCGGCGGCACGAAGCCAATGATGCCGATCCTGATCGGCTGCTCGGCGCCCGCGCCGTCCTTTATCTTCTTGTCGAGGATGACATAGGGCTTGAGATAGAGCTTGTCGTCGCGCGGGTTAGCGGCAAGCTCGGTCCCGCGGATCAAATTGGCGCAGACGAAGGGAAAATTGGCACCGGTCAGCACCTTGTCCAGGAACGACAGGCCGTAGTTGAACTCGTGGTTGCCCAGTGTCGAGCACTCGTAGCCGAGCAGGTTCATGCCTTTCATGATCGGATGCAGGTCGCCGTCCTTCAGCCCCTTCTCATAGGCGATGTAGTCGCCCATCGGATTGCCCTGCAGCAGGTCGCCATTGTCGATCAGCATCGAATTCACGGCTTCCTTGCGCACAGCATCGATGAGAGACGCCGTGCGCGACAGGCCCAGCGTGTCGTTCGCTTTGTCGGCGTAGTAGTCGTAAGGCAGCACGTTCACATGGATGTCGGTGGTTTCCATGATCCGAAGATGGGCCTGGTTGCCTTGAGCGCGGGCGGAGAACGGATGCAGCATGATCAGTGCCCCTGCGGCGGCGGCACCCGCAAGGAGATCGCGGCGGGATACGGGATGGAGCAGTTGCGACATGTTTTCTCCTCGACAACCTGACAAGCCCTGCCCCGAAGCGAACTTCGCTCTGAAACCTGCTTAAGTCCATTCAACAAGTCGCGCGCATGAAGCCGTCAGTCCATCAGCAACAGATTGACGTGCGCATGAACGATCGGGGCGAAGAAATCAGCCCTTGTCGTCGTCGCCCTGGGTGATCAGCCGCGCGCTACGTTGCCCCGTCGCGTAGATCCATAGCCAGCTCAGCGAAACCGCAAGCCGGTTGCGAAAGCCGATCAGGAAATAGATGTGCGCCACTCCCCACAGCCACCAGGCGAGCCAGCCGGTGAGCTTGATCCAGCCGAAATCGATGGCAGCGGCGCGTTTGCCGATCGTCGCCAGATCGCCGGCATGCCTGTAGTGGAAAGGACGCGCGGTCGTGTCGCCGCCGAGCCTGGCCTTGATGGTAGCCGCAACATGTCGGCCCTCCTGCTTGGCGGAAGGCGCCACGCCGGGAACCGGCCGCCCGTCCGGCCGCAGCACATGAGCGGCGTCGCCGATGACAAATATCTCCGGGCTGCCGGGCACGCTGAGGTCAGGCTCGACCAGCACCCTGCCCGCCCGGTCCGCCGGCGCGCCGAGCCATTCAGCGGCTGGCGAAGCGGCAACGCCGGCTGCCCACAGGATCGTTCGGGCGGCCAGTTGCTTATCGCCAAACACAACACCTTCGGCGTCGCAGCGCGTGACGGCCCGGCCGAGCTCGACCGTCACGCCGAGCCGCTCGAGCGCTTTGCTGGCATAGTCGGAAAGTTTCGGTGCGAAATTGGCCAGAATACGGTCGCCGGCCTCGATCAGCACCACGCGCGTCTGCCGCGTGTCGATGTTGCGGAATTCGCCGCGCAGCGTGTCATGCGCCAACTCGACGATGGTGCCGGCAAGCTCGACGCCGGTCGGCCCGCCGCCGACGATCGCAATGGTCAGCAACGCCTGGCGTTCGGCGGGATCGGTCTCCCGCTCGGCCTGCTCGAAGGCCAGGAGAATTCGCCGCCGAATGCTGGTGGCGTCCTCCAGCGTCTTCAGGCCAGGCGCGAACGGCTCCCATTCGTCATGGCCGAAATAGGCGTGGCGGGCACCGGTGGCGAGCACCAGCGTGTCGTAGGCGACCGCGCTGCCGTCATCGAGCAGCACGCGCTTGCCGGCGCGGTCGACACCGGTGACATTGGCGAGCAGCGTCGTCACATCGTTGCGCTTGCGCAGGAGGTGGCGGATCGGCCAGGCAATTTCGGAGGTGGCCAGCGCCGTCGTCGCCACCTGGTAGAGCAGCGGCTGGAAGAGGTGATGGTTGCGCTTGTCGATCATGGTGATACGGACCGGCGAGCCAACAAGCGCACCGGTGAACTCGAGGCCGCCGAAACCTGCGCCGACAACGACGACATGATGCCTGGCTTCGTTCATTTCGTTCACCCCGATAGCAAGATTGCCTGTCCTGGATGTAGGTATTTTTGTGCAATGCAACAACAGATGACAGTGCCCGAGACTCGTCGTTGCATGTCGTGAACGCACATGTTGTATCGTATCGCGAGGTATAGCGTCATCGAACACGCGATGAGGTGAGGCATGGCCAACGATCGTGACGACGATGCTCCGGCGCAGTATTCTTCGCCGCCCAGTTTCATGCACGAACTCGATCCGCAATTCCGTGCGCCTTCGAGCGACTGGACCGATGTGAGACGCTGGCGCAAAGCCGAGCGCGAACGCCTGATCGCCGCGCGTCTTGCTGTTTCGGCCGACGCCCGAACGGTAATGTCGCAAAGCATTGCGGAAAGCCTCGACGCGATCATCGGCGAGATCGCCGGGCGCATGGTCAGTCTCTATTGGCCGTTTCGTGGCGAGCCGGATTTGCGGCCTTGGATGGCGTCCATAAACGAACGCGGCGGCCGCACCGCCCTGCCCATCGTCATCGAGAAGGGGCAGCCGCTGATCTTTCGCGCCTACAAAGCGGGCGACCGGTTGGAGAAAGGTGTCTGGAATATCCCGATCCCGGCCGAGGGCGATCCGGTGCTGCCGGACATCGTCATCTCGCCGATCGTCGGTATCGATCCCCAGAACTACCGCCTGGGGTATGGCGGCGGTTTCTTCGACCGTACGCTGGCAGCGATGCCGTTCAAGCCGCTGGTCATCGGCGTCGGCTACGAATTGCAGCGCATCGCGACCATCTACCCGCAGCCGCACGATATCCCGATGGATCGGGTGGTAACGGCGGTCAGCTAGCCCAGGCCCCACAGGGTGGTTAGCGGCCTGTCAGCAGCCAGGTTGTCATGGTTCGTCTCGATGGATCGCAGAGGCATTCGGGATTGACCCAAGGCACCCACCTTCGTCATCCACGGGCGAAGCAGGAGCGAAGCTCCGTCGCGGAGACCCGAGGATCCATGCCGTGACCTTGACCAAGGAATGCAGCCGAGCAGAACTCTGCACCGTAGTGACGCTTTGAAGTCGCGGCATGGATCCTCGGGTCTGCGCTGCGTCGCTACACTCCTTGCTCCGCCCGTGGATGACGAAGTGACGCCCGTTTCCGCAAATCGAAGGCAGGTGGTTTGTCTATGCAGCGACCCGTCAGAACTTCTGTGTCGAGGAACTAGGCCATCTCCGGCTTCATGCCCATGGCCGTACGGTCGACGATCTCACGCAAGGCGAACGACGAATTGATCTTGGTCACGTGCGGCATCGCCGACAGCCATTCCTTGTGGATGCGCTCATAGTCGACGAGATCCTTCGCCGCGATCCTCAGGATGTAGTCGTATTCGCCCGACATCAGATGGCAGGACAGCACGTTCGGGCAGCGCTTGATCGCCGCCTCGAAATCCGACAGCGTCTTCTCGAACTGTCCCGACAGCGATATGTGCACGATCGCCGTCATCTGGTGGCCAAGTGCTGCATTGGAAAGCCGGGCATGATAGCCACGGATGGTTCCGGATTTCTCCAGATTGTCGAGCCGGCGCGAACAGGCCGACTGCGATAGGCCGACCTTTTCGGCAAGTGCCGCGTTGGGTATCCTGCCATCCTTCTGCAATGCCTCGAGAATGGCGATATCAATCCTGTCGAGCGGCATTATTCGTGAATCCTGCGAATATCTTGTTATTTCGCGCAACGATTATCGAAACCGGCCGGTTGGCGCAAGCGCATTCGCAAACACCTGCGCAACGATTCGTGGTTCACTCCATTCATACAGGGAACGAGCCCAAAGGGCCGGATCAGGAGAAGAAAATGCGCGTCGGCTGCCCCAAGGAAATCAAGAACCACGAATACCGCGTCGGCCTCACTCCCGGCTCGGTCCGCGAATATGTCGCCCATGGCCACGAAGTGCTGGTCGAGACCGGGGCCGGGGCCGGCATCGGCGCCGATGACAACGCCTATCGCGCCGCCGGCGCCACGATTGCCAAGACGGCCGCCGAGGTGTTCGCCAGGTCGGACATGATCGTCAAGGTCAAGGAACCGCAGCCCAGCGAATGGGCGCAGCTTCGCGAAGGCCAGATCCTGTACACCTACCTCCACCTGGCGCCGGATCCGGAGCAGACCAAGGGCCTGCTTGCGTCCGGCGTGACGGCAATCGCCTACGAGACTGTGACCGACGACCGTGGCGGCCTGCCGCTGCTGGCGCCGATGTCGGAAGTTGCCGGACGCCTGTCGATCCAGGCCGGCGCCACGGCGCTGCAGAAGGCCAATGGCGGCCGCGGTGTGCTGCTGGGTGGCGTGCCCGGCGTGCTGCCCGGCAAGGTCACCGTGCTCGGCGGTGGCGTCGTCGGCCTGCACGCGGCCAGGATGGCGGCCGGCCTTGGCGCCGACGTCACCATCATCGACCGCTCGATCCCGCGCCTGCGCCAGCTCGACGACCTCTTCGCCGGCCGCGTCCACACCCGTTACTCGACTGTCGAGGCGCTGGAAGAAGAGTGTTTTTCAGCCGACATCGTCGTCGGCGCGGTGCTGATCCCGGGTGCCGCGGCACCAAAACTGGTTTCGCGCGAAATGCTCTCGGGCATGAAGAAAGGCTCGGTGCTGGTCGACGTCGCCATCGACCAGGGCGGCTGCTTCGAGACTTCGCACGCCACCACTCATGCCGAGCCGACCTATGAGGTCGACGGCGTCATCCACTATTGCGTCGCCAACATGCCGGGTGCCGTGCCGGTCACTTCGGCTCACGCGCTCAACAACGCGACGCTGCACTATGGCCTGCAGCTTGCCGACAAGGGCCTGAAGGCGCTGGTCGACGATCATCACCTGCGCAACGGCCTCAATGTCCATAAAGGCAAGATCACCAACCGGGCAGTCGCCGAGGCGCTCGGCTACGAACTGGTCGAGCCGAAAGCCGTTCTTGCCGCCTGATTTTTCGCGAAAACAGCTCCTTTCAATCCAGCCCGCCGGTTCCAAGCCGGCGGTTTTTTTCTTGCGAGCCTGTTTTTCAGGCAAAGCTTGGTGTCGAAACACGTGACGCAACGGCACTTTGCTCATCATTGTTGCATATTTGTCATTCCCGTACCGGCCGACTCCCTGCTAGAGACATTCTGGGTTTATTCATTGGGGTACGGGCATATGTTCATTCGCACATCCGCGAAATCTTTTCTTCTTGGTGCTGTTTCTGCTGTAGCTTTGATGTCTGCTGCTCATGCAGCTGACGTCGTGCAACCGGTAGAAGAAGCTGCCGGCTTTAACTGGAGCGGCCTCTACGTTGGTTTCGGCGTCGGTGCCGGTGCCAACGTACACAAGCTCGGCAGCGATTTTATTCCAATCTCGCTGAACGGCATTGGTGGCGAAGGCGTCTATGGTGAGCTGACGGTTGGCTATGACTATATGGTCTCGCCCCGGTTCCTCATCGGAGGTCTGCTGGACGCTCACGTCGGCAACATCGGGACCACGCTGGACATTACGGGGTTCGACGCTTCGATCAAGGAAACCTACGGTTTCGACGCTGGCCTGCGTCTCGGCTACCTCTTGACGCCGAACACTCTGGGTTACGTGCTGGGTGGCTATTCCTGGCAGAAGTACAAGCTCGATACGAACGCCGGCTTCGACTTTGATTGGGATCAGAGCGGGTATTTTGTCGGAGGTGGCATCGAAACGGCCATCAACAGCAATTGGACGATCAAGACTGAGTATCGCTATACGCGCTTCGGGACCAAGGACGATCTTCTTTCCGACGCTGGCCTTGTCGGAGTTCCGGACGGTCTCCTCAATCTTGACACCTCGCGCCATACCTTCCAGATCGCAGCCAATTACCGTTTCGGTGCGCAGAACGGCGGCGGTGCTGCCTTCGAGACGCCAGCCTACAACTGGACCGGCTTCTACATCGGCGGCGCTGGTGGCGCCGGTGCATCCGTGCATCAGATCAACGTTCCGCCGCTCGGCGACCTGGAATTCAATGGTCTCGGTGGCGAAGGTGCCTTTGGTGAACTGAACGTCGGCTACGATCATGACTTCGGCAGCTGGGTCGCAGGCGTCATGGTCGATGCACGCTACTCCGGCATGACTTCCGAACTGGAGCTCGGCGGCGGATCGATCAACGTCGATACCGACTATGGGTTCGATGTGTTGGGCCGCGTCGGCATGAAGATGAACGAATCGACCCTTGCCTATGCGCTTGCCGGCTACAGCTGGCAGCATTTCGATCTGAACGCTTCCGACCCGATCGGCGACATTCTCGACTGGGGTTCCAGCGGCTTCTCGGTTGGTGGCGGTCTGGAAACGGCTCTGTCCAGCAACGTTACCGTTGGTCTGGAATATCGCTATTCGCAGTTCGCCAAGAAGGACTTTTCTTCGGAATTCGGCGCACCTGACGACACCCTTACCGCGACTTCCTCTTTCCACACCGTGCGTCTCGGCGCGAAGTACAAGTTCAACTAAAAGGCCCTCCAGCCAAACAGTTGCAGCCCGTCGGCCATGCCGGCGGGCTTTTTTGTTGCGCGGAATACCCCCGCGCAACAAAAAAGCGGAGCCAAAGCCCCGCTTCCTCGATGTCGAGATTTGCCGCCGGTTCATCCGCGGTCGGCAAATCGATCGACAATGGCTTTCTATCGCGATTATGCGACGGGAGTACGACAACTGTTCCCAGCGGCTAATCTCAGCCTCAAGCGCGCTCGATACGGCACTGGTAGCAATTGTTGCGCGCCGAACGGACATGGACGTAGGCGATCTCGTCGCGTTCGAACAGCGTCTCGGCCCGTGCAGCAATTGCCGTGGTCGGGATGACGCCGCCGCTGCCATAGACGATACGATCATCCCTGCCATAGCCGCGCACGATGTAGTCAGGGCTATCGAGAACCTCGGGCAGCGCCTCGCTCTCAGCGGCACCATCGCATTCCTCGGCATGCAGGAAGATCGGCCCCGTTTCGGCGTAGGGCTGAAGGCTAGGGAATGGCCTGTATGCCAGAACAAGGTAGGCATCGCCGGCTCCTATATTCTTCAAGCAATGCCGGCAAGGCATGCCGTCACCGTCGGAGATCTTTCGCTCGGGCATTTGGCCATAAGCATCGATCCCGCCGCGCTGCAACGTCCTGACATCTTCGGTCGGCAAAGCTTTGAACTGGATGGTCATCGAAAAATCTCCGGTGTCGTGACTGGAAATTATGTCCTTGAACCCTCGCCGCCCACCCGATTCCTGCCAAATGTCGAAGAGCCGGTCGCCCCTCGGCGATCGGCTCTCATCAAGTCCCGTCGGAGCTGCGGCTCAACGGATGAAATCGTCGAAGCGGCGGAGCGTCACCCGGCGATTCTGCCAGTTTTCGGTCTGCGTCCGCACGAGCAAAAACTCCTCGCCGTAACCAACAGTTTCCAGGGCATGGCCGGGCACGCCGAATTCGCGCACCAATGTGCGCTTCAGCGAAGCGGCGCGCTGTTCGGACAGAGCCTGATTCGACTGGAAGGAGCCGACGGCGTCGGTATGGCCCTCGATCAGCACGCGGGCGCCGCGATCGCGGCGCAGGATGCGCCGCAGCGCGTCGGCAATGGTCTCGATCTTGTCGTATTGCGAACTGGAAATGGCCGCCGAACCGAAGGCGAAGTTGATCGACTGGATATCGATCGAGCGGGCCATGCGGCGCAAATCCGGGCGCCGCTTGAATTCGCGGATGGTGACGCGCTCGTTCGGCCGCAATTTCACACGCGGCGCCGCCTCGAGCTTCCGCTCGATCGTCGCGGCCGAAGGCGTTGTCGCCTGGGCTGCGGCCAGGCTTGGCATGGTAATTGCCGCGATCAGCGCGGCGGCAAGTGTACGGCGGGTCAGCATGTCTTCGTCTCCTTCCGCCTTGGCCGCATTGATGGTGCCGGCAGCATGCCAAAAACAGCCTGAAGGGCCGATGAACGACGGGTTCAGATTCGAGCTGGTATTAGCTTCCGGCTAGGGCCGCATGACGCTGGCCGCGCGCTCGGTGAAAGGCAGCGGATGGACGATTTCCCTCTTTTGCGCCACCGGTGCGAAGCCGAGCTTCTGGTAGAGCGGCAGAGCCGCCGGATGATCGAGCGTGCAGGTCTGCACCGTCACCCGCTTCGGCCCATGCGACCATGCGGCGGCGATCGCGGAGCCTAGGAACCAGCGGCCGATGCCTTGCCCGGTCGCATGTTCCATCATGCCGAAATAGGCGAGCTCGACTTCTTCCGGCAGATGCGGCTTGAGGTCGAAGAAACCGGCGGGGGCGCCATCGAGGTAGAGCACCCTGATGTCACGATCCTCGCGGTGGATGCCGGCGGAAAGCTCGTCGTCATCCAGCCTCAGCACATTGACCCAGTGCCATTTGCGCCCCACCCGGTCCATCAGATAGCGGTAGAAATGCAGCGGAATGTCCTTGGTCTTCAGCAGCGCGACCTGACGGTTATACGGCACAGGCGGCGAATAGGCCGGCGGCACATGCATCTCGAGGAACGTCACCGTGACGTCAATGTCTTCCAGCGTGCCGTTTTCCATCGTCTTCATTCCTTGCCGGTCACCACAGGCGTGTCGGAAAGCCCGCCCCACTCCGTCCAGGAGCCGTCGTAAAGCCTGTTGTTCGTATGGCCAAGCGTTTCCAGCGCCAGCGTCACCACCGCCGCGGTAATACCGGAGCCGCATGAAGTGACGACAGGTTTCGACAGATCGATGCCGGCCTCCTCGATCGCCTTGCGCAGGCGGTCCTTCGACAACAGCTCGCCATTTTCCGACAGCGCCGAATAGGGCAGATTGCGCGCGCCAGGCATATGGCCGGAGCGGATACCCGCGCGCGGCTCAGGTTCAGTGCCGGTGAACCGGCCCGGCCCCCGGGCGTCGGCGATCTGGCTTGCCCTGGTGTCGACGATCCGGCGCATGTCGGCGAGGCTGGCGACGCGCCCGGGGTCGAAATCGGCATGAAACACGCTTGGCGCGATCTTGGTCGGCTCAGCCGTCACCGGCCTGCCGGCGGCTTTCCAGCCATCGAAGCCGCCATCCAGAATATAGGTCTGGAAGACGCCCATCACCCGGAACATCCACCACGCCCGGGGCGCCGAGAAGAAACCCGGACCATCATAGACGACGATGGTGTCATCGGCCGAAACACCCATGGCGCCGACATACTGGGCAAAATGCTGCGGCGACGGCAAGGTATGCGGCAGGGGCGAATCCGGGTCCGAAACGGCATCCTGATCGAGAAATCGTGCGCCCGGGATGTGGGCCGACTCATACTCGCCGCGCGCATCGCGCTTCTGCGCCGGGAGATACCAGGATGCGTCGATGATCGTCAGGCCCGGCTCGCCGAGACGTTGCTGCAGCCAGTCTGCGTCGACGGTGAAGGGGCTGTCCTCGGCCATTTTGTTCTCCTGCTCGCTTTTTGGCGATCACTGTCCTGTTCAGTTTGCCGGCATCGGCCCAAAGCGGATGCGGAAGCGCCGGTTCTCGCGGCCCTTCTTCTCGATCTTGCCGATGTGGATTTCGCCGACTTCGCCGGTGCTCTTCACATGGGTGCCGCCGCAGGGCTGGCTGTCCACCGAGGCGTTGTCGCCGATACAGACCAGGCGGATCTTGCCGGTGCCGACCGGCGGCCGGACGTTCTTGGATTTCACCAGGCCGGGATTGGCGGCCAGATCCTCGTCACTGATCAGCCTGACAAAGATCGGATGATCGGCCCGCACCAGGTCCATCAGCCCGGCAGTGACGTCCTCCTTGGTGAAGCCGGCATCCGGAGCGTCGAAATCGACACGGCTGTCGTCCTCGGAGACCGAGGCACCGGTGATCGGGAACGGGCAGACGACGGTAAGCAGGTGGCAAGCCGCATGCATGCGCATCAGGAGATGCCGCCGCTCCCAGTCGATCGCCAGCCTCAGCGCCTCGCCCACCTGCGGAACCGCCTGCTCCGGCGCTGGCACGTGTATGATCTCGTCCTTGGTCTCACCGGTGAGGGTGGCGGCAATGGCGATGCGGCTGCCATCGCCGCGTTCGAGATACCCGGTATCGCCCGGTTGGCCGCCCGAAGTGGCGTAGAAGATCGTCCGGTCGAAGATGATGCCGCCGCGATCATTGACGGCAACGACCGTTGCGTCCGCCGTCCGCAGGTAGGCATCGTCGCGAAACAGGGCGTCCGTCCTGTTTGCCATCACGCGACCTTTTCGAACGGCACCGGAATTGTGCTCTTCAGCTCCATCCAGCTTGGCACCGGCAGCTGCTTCTCGCGCAGGAATTCCGGGTTGAACAGTTTTGATTGATAGCGCGTGCCATAATCACAAAGAATGGTCACGATGGTGTGGCCGGGACCCAATTCCCTGGCCAGACGGATCGCGCCGGCTATGTTGATGCCGGTCGAGCCGCCGACGCAAAGGCCCTCTTCCTGGATCAGGTCGAAGACGATCGGCAGCGCATCCTCATCGGGGATCTGGAATGAAAAATCCGGCGTGAACCCTTCGAGGTTGGCGGTGATGCGCCCCTGCCCGATGCCTTCGGTGATCGAGCTGCCTTCGGACTTCAGCTCGCCGCTGGTGTAGAAAGAATAGAGCGCGGCCCCCAGCGGATCGGCGAGCGCGATCTTCACATCCCGGCTTTTGGCTTTCAGTCCGGAGGCGACGCCGGCCAGCGTGCCGCCCGAACCGACCGCCGAGACAAAGCCGTCGACCTTGCCGCCGGTCTGGTTCCAGATTTCCTCCGCCGTGGTGCGGATATGGCCGTCACGGTTGGCGACATTGTCGAACTGGTTGGCCCAGATGGCGCCGTTCGGTTCTGTCTTTGCCAGTTGCTCGGCCAGCCGCCCCGACAGTTTCACGTAATTGTTGGGATTCCTGTAGGGCACGGCCGGCACTTCGATCAGTTCGGCGCCGAGCAGTTTGATCGTGTCCTTCTTCTCCTGGCTCTGTGTGTCCGGGATGACGATGACGGTGCGATAGCCGAGCGCCTTGGCGACCAATGTCAGCCCGATGCCGGTATTGCCCGCCGTTCCCTCGACGATCACACCGCCGGGCTTCAGCAGCCCGCGCTTCTCGGCGTCGCGGATGATGAACAGGCCCGCGCGATCCTTGACCGACTGGCCCGGATTCATGAATTCGGCCTTGCCCAGGATCTCGCAACCGGTTTGTTCCGAAGCTTTGTTGAGGCGGATCAGAGGCGTGTTGCCGATCGCGTCGATCACAGAACGGGGCATTCAGGATTCCTTGTGTGCGTGCGCCGAAACCCTAGAAACCCGAAGCTTCGGTTTCAAGGCAAGAATTTGCCTGGCCCAGTCGCATTTGCGGCACTGTTGTTGCGTCGGCGCTTCCCGAGGCTGGCCTCATGCGCCACTGTTCATTTCAGGCTGACGTTGAAAAGCAGCTTTTCATTCGATTTCTTCACCGCTAGAGCAAAGCACCAACAAGTCGCAGGGCGCAGCATGACACTCTACCGGGCCAACCCGAAGCACGGCGTCGCCTGGATCACGGGCGGCTCAAGCGGCATCGGCCGAGCGCTGGCCAGGGATCTTGCGTCCCAGGGCTATGCCGTCGCGGTGACGGCGCTTGACGACGATCCGATCGACACGCTTGTCGTCGAGACCGCGCAGATGCCGGGCAGTGTCACGGCCTTTCCTTGCGATGTCACCGACGAGCCGCGCATGGCAAGAACCGTCGCCGCGATCGAGAAGGAACTCGGTCCCATCGTGCTCGCCATCTTCAATGCAGGGAACTACATTTCGACGCCGGGGGAGAATCTTGTCGTCAACGACTTTCGGCGGTCCTTCGAGGTCAATTATTTCGGCATCATCAACGGCCTCGTGCCCGCGGTCGAACGCATGCGTGTGCGGGCGCGCGGCCATGTCGTGCTGGTCGGCTCGGTGACATCCTATTTCGGCTGGCCGACAACGGCCGCCTATGGCGGCACCAAGGCGGCCATCAACATCCTGGCCGAGTCGCTGAAGTATGATTTCGACAAGATGAACGTGCGTATCCAGGTGTTCAATCCCGGCTTCATCGACACCCCGCTGACCGAGAAGAACATGCTGCCCATGCCGGGACTGATGCCGGTCAGCCGCGCATCGCGCCGCATGGCGCGGGGCATCAAGTCGGGCGGCTTCGAAGTCCATTTCCCGCGCCGGACCAGCTGGCCCCTGAAACTGCTCGGCCTGCTGCCGAGGCCGCTGTGCAGAGGGTTTATCAGCCTGATGACCAGTTGGAAGGCGCGGCCGCTGCATTACGACCGCAAGCCCCCGATCGAATAGGACGCCGGCGAAATTGGCAGGCTCACCGTTTCGGGCCGCCGTCGCCATGGTTGAGACAAGTGCTGGGTGGAGTCTGCCATGGGGCGACGGATCGTGCTTGCTGTGCTGGGCCTTATCGCCATTCTCGCACTGGCCTTCGTGCTCGGCCCGCGCGTTCGCGTCGACACCACTATCCGTTTCGATCCCTCGCTCATCGCTGACGATCCGCAGGCCTATGTGGCAAAGGCGGAAGCCGCCATCCCCGGAATCCGTGACGGGCTGGAAAAAGAGATCGTCTGGGCCGATCCGTTGGTGCATGCCACGACCCCGCTGTCGATCGTCTACATCCACGGCTTTTCCGCATCGAAGGGCGAAATCCGCCCGCTGCCCGACGAAGTGGCGGAACAGCTTGACGCCAATCTCTTCTACACACGCCTTACCGGTCACGGGCAGGATGGCGCGGCGATGACGCAAGGCAGCATCAACGCCTGGATCAACGACTATGAGGAAGCACTCGCCATTGGCCGGGCGATCGGCGACAAGGTGATCGTCATCTCGACTTCGACCGGCGGCTCGCTGGCGGTCTGGGCGGCAACGCAGCCCGGTGCATCGGACGGGGTGGCGGCGATCGCGTTCATCTCGCCGAATTTCGGCGTCAAGGCTTCGGGCGCCGAGATCCTGACCATGCCGTGGGGCAAACAGATCGCCAGGCTGGTCGCCGGCAAGGAACACAGCTTCGTGCCGCGCAACGCGCTGCATGAAAAATTCTGGACCACCCGCTATCCGATCGAAGCGACCTTGCCGATGCAGGCGCTGACCGAGCTTGCCTATGGCGCGCCGGTGGAGAAGGCGACCACCCCTGCACTGTTCATCTTTTCTGATTCGGACAAAGTGGTGCGGGCCGATCGCACCCGCGAGATTGCCGGGCGCTGGGGGGCGCCGCATGAACTGGTTCCGGTCGACGACACCGGCGACCCGGACAATCACGTCATTGCCGGCGGCGCGCTGTCGCCATCGACCACGGCGTTTCTGGCGCAAAGGATCGCCGTCTGGATCGAAGCGGTGGTGAAGTAGGCAGACGAAAAAGGCGACCGAAGCATCGCTTCAGCCGCCCTTTCCTTGGTCTGTCCCGGCAGTCAGCCAGCCTGAGCTTGATTGACTACAGCGCTGCCTACTTACGCAGCCCGCGCCGCCGGACGCTTGCCGCCGAAGCGGCGCTTGTTGTTGCCCTTGAAGGCCGGCTTGGCGCCATCAGGCTTGCGCTCGCCTGCGAAGGCCGGCTTGTCGCCGAAGCGCTTCTTGCCAAAGCCGTTGCCCTTGTTCTCGCCACCGGGCCGCCTGCCGTCGCGACGGCCATTGCGGTCGTTGCGATCATTGGCCGGCTCGAATCGCTCGTTCTTTTCAGCCGGATTGCGCAGCGGATCGGGGCTGCCGAGATGGTCGGCAACGATCGGCAGCTTGGTGCGGATGATGCGCTCGACCTGGCGCAGCTTGCTGTTCTCGGAAGGATCGCAAAGCGTTATCGCGATGCCGTCCATGCCGTTGCGGCCGGTACGGCCGATGCGGTGGACGTAGCTCTCGGCTTCATCAGGCAGGTCGAAATTCACGACATGGCTGATGCCGGGCACGTCGATGCCGCGCGCCGCGATGTCGGTCGCCACCAGAATGCGCACCGAGCCGTCGCGGAAATCGTTCAGCGCTTTCTGGCGGGCGTTCTGCGACTTGTTGCCGTGGATGACGGCGGCCTTGAAGCCATCGCGCTCGAGGTCCTTGGTCACCCTGTCGGCACCATGCTTGGTGCGCGAAAAGATGATGACGGACTTCATCGCCTCGTCGGCGAGCATCGTCGACAACACCTGGCGCTTCTGCTTGGTGCGGGCAAAGACGACGCCCTGCACGATCTCGGCCGCCGCCGTGCTTTGCGGCGCGACTTCGACACGAATCGGGTTCTTCAGCAGGCCCTTGGCCAGTTCGGCGATTTCATTGGGCATGGTCGCCGAGAACAGCACCGTCTGACGGTCGGGCGCGGTCGCCTTGGCGATGCGCTTGACGTCGTTGATGAAGCCCATGTCGAGCATGCGGTCGCCTTCGTCCAGCACCAGCCATTTGGTGTCGGCAAGCACGAGATCGCCTTCACGCACAAGATCGGTCAACCGGCCGGGCGTGGCGATCAGGATGTCGACGCCGGGAGCAACCTTCTTCACCTGGCTGAAGCGGGACACGCCGCCAAGAACGAGCGCGGTCGAGACATGCGCGCCCTTGGCGAGGATCTTGATCGTGTCTTCGATCTGCACGGCGAGTTCGCGCGTCGGCGCCAGGATAAGCGCACGTGCCGTCTTCGGCCGGCGCTTGGTGCCAAGCGCAATGATCTTCGACAAGATCGGCAGCGCGAAGGCCGCAGTCTTGCCGGAGCCGGTCTGGGCAATGCCGAAAATGTCACGGCCTTCCATCTGCGGCGGGATCGCCTGTGCCTGGATCGGCTTCGGCTCGGCGAAGCCGGCGTTGTGGGTGGCCTTGAGCAGCGCGCCCGTAATACCCAGTGCCGCGAAACCGGTGAGTTCCGCAGTGCTACCGGGCAAAGTGTTTTCGTTGGTCAAAATAATCTTCTTTCACGCGGCTTCTGGCCGCAAACATCAATGGCGGCAGGGCGCAACCTGCCGTCGAAAAATCTGTGATGAACGACAAGGCGGGCGGACGGGTTCGTCCACTCGGCTGCGCTGTCGTGCCCGCAGGCATCATGCCACGGGGCTTTTTCGCCGCTTTGTGATTTACCGGAAAAAGGGCCGATATACCGGAAAGAGGGAAAACAGACGCAACCAGTCTCATTCGTCGAGAAGGCCGGATTCGTTCCCGGCCCAAGCGCCTATGGGCTGCATATGGCTGAGTTCGCCCTCAATTGCAAGGGGCTTCATGTTGCAGCGCAGCAAAGCCCGTGGCGCAAGCGCCGCTTGCGCTCGCTTGCCGGCACGATTACGACGAAATGCCGCTGGCTTGGGAGGTAATCGATGAAAGACGTTCTCAAGGAACTCGAGCGCCGCCGCGAGATCGCCCGCATGGGCGGCGGCCAGGTCCGCATCGATGCCCAGCACAAGAAGGGCAAGCTCACCGCGCGCGAACGCATCGAGGTGTTTCTCGACGAGGGCTCGTTCGAGGAATTCGACATGTATGTCGAGCACCGCTCGACCGACTTCGGCATGGAGAACACCAAGATCGCCGGCGACGGCGTCGTCACCGGCTGGGGCACCGTCAACGGCCGCCCGGTCTACCTCTTCGCCAAGGACTTTACCGTATTCGGCGGCTCGCTGTCGGAAGCGCATGCCGAGAAGGTCATCAAGGTGCAGGAGATGGCGCTCCGCAACCGGGCGCCGATCATCGGCCTCTACGATGCTGGCGGCGCGCGCATCCAGGAAGGCGTGGCAGCACTCGGCGGCTATGCCGAGATTTTTCAGCGCAACGTGCTGGCCTCAGGCGTCATTCCGCAGATTTCCGTCATCATGGGACCGTGCGCCGGCGGCGACGTCTATTCGCCTGCCATGACCGACTTCATCTTCATGGTGCGCGACACTTCCTACATGTTCGTTACTGGGCCGGATGTGGTGAAGACCGTGACCAACGAGACGGTGACCGCCGAGAGCCTCGGCGGCGCCTCCGTCCACACGACGAAATCCTCGATCGCCGACGGCGCCTATGACAATGACGTCGAGGCGCTGTTGCAGATGCGCCGGCTGGTCGACCTGTTGCCGGCCTCCAACACGTCGGAGCTTCCCGAGATCGAATGCTACCAGTCGGTCACCGACCATGATTTGTCGCTCGACCGGCTGATTCCCGACAACGCCAACAAGCCCTACGACATCAAGGAACTGATCCTGAAGGTCGCCGATGAAGGCGACTTCTTCGAGATCCAGCAGAACTTCGCCAAGAACATCGTCACCGGCTTCGGGCGCGTCGAGGGCCGCACCGTCGGCTTCGTCGCCAACCAGCCGATGGTATTGGCCGGCGTGCTCGATTCCGACGCCAGCCGCAAGGCGGCCCGTTTCGTGCGCTTCTGCGATTGTTTTTCGATCCCGATCGTCACCTTCGTCGATGTCCCCGGCTTCCTGCCCGGCACCGCGCAGGAATATGGCGGGCTGATCAAGCATGGCGCGAAACTCCTGTTCGCCTATGCCGAGGCCACCGTGCCGAAGATCACCGTCATCACCCGCAAAGCCTATGGCGGCGCCTATGACGTGATGGCGTCAAAGCATCTTCGCGGCGACATGAACTACGCCTGGCCGACCGCGCAGATCGCGGTGATGGGAGCCAGGGGAGCGGTCGAGATCATCTACCGCAAGGACATCGGTGACGCCGAAAAGATCGCAGCCCACACAAAGGCTTACGAGGATCGCTTCCTGTCGCCCTTCGTCGCCGCCGAGCGCGGCTATGTCGACGAGGTGATCATGCCGCACTCGACCCGCCGCCGCATCGCGCGCGCGCTGCGCATGCTGCGCAACAAGGACATGCAGAACCCCTGGAAGAAGCACGACAACATCCCGCTGTGAGGCGTGGCTGGGCATCTATCCGAGGAGGTAACCGTCGGGCAGCTCACTCCTCTTCCGCCGCACCAAACCCCGCTCCCATCGTGGCACGGACAGGGCTGCCCCATGGCGTTGCGTGGTTGTCGATGCGCATCTGGAAGATGAAATAGGTCGGCGAGCAGAAGCCGATGCCTTTCACCTTGCCGATGCCCGGCGTGTCCGGCGGCAGCGACTGGCACATATAGTCCTCGCGGCAGAAATGATCGGCCGAACAGGCCGGCCGGTTGCCGCGATTGACAGCGCCGCCAAGACATTGGTCGAAATTGTTGGTGGCCACGCAGATGTCGAATTTCTTGCCGCCGACCAGCCCGCAGATTTCATTCGGCATCGGCTTGCCGGCTTTGAAGGCCGCGAAAGCACGGTCCTTGTCGTCGCAGCCGCGATAGGCGATGCCTCCAGGCACGCCGATCTTCGGCGGACGGCAGGTGTAGGCGGTACGGGAAATGTCCGGGGCGAAGGCCGCGAACTGGCCCGATCTGCTGTAGCGGTCGTTGAAGGGCTGCGCCGCGTTGCTGGCGATCGAGCCGGTCAGGCAGGGATGGCCGGAAAACATTTTTTCGCTGTCCTTGGGCAGCAGGCATTGCGCCAGTTTCGTGTGCACGCCCGAAGCGGTGGCCAGCGGCGTGCAGATGGTATCACTGCTGCACTGCCAGGTCGCGCCGAAGCGGGTCGCATCTTCCTGCATCAGGCACGGCATGGCCATCTCCGCCGGCGCGTAATCGACCGCGCCGCCGTTCGTCCAGACCGCCGGCGGCGCAAAGGAGAGCGGACGGAAGCGGTTCGGCTGCTTGCCTTCGGCCGTGGCGGCCAGCCACGCCTGGCGCCGCGGGATCTCGGCATGAAGATGCGGCGAAACCCCGACCTCGATGCGGTTCAACGGCGATGTCGTCTTGTCGTCTAGCCCGATGAAATGGAAACCGGCGGTCGAACCGGCCTGATGACAACCCTGGCAGGCGCCATTGTCCAGCCGCTCGACCAGCGCTTCCGGCGTGCGCACCAGTTTCAGCGCGGAATAATCGAGCGGTGCGAATTCCTTGGGGTGGAATAATTGCGTAAACGGATGATTGGCCTGCCGCGCGCTGCCGAAGGTCGACCATGAAATAATCTTTCTGGCCAGGAACTCGTCGGGAATTTCATAAACGCCTTCATCGACCGCCGGCAGATTGGCGTCGACATAGGCGGCAAGCCGTGCTTTCAGCGCCGCGTCCTGCGAGAGCCGTGCGGTGTCGGGCGTGTTCTCCAGCGGCTTCTCGCTGATAGCAGCGCCATCGATGCCGAATACCCGCATGAGATAGGCGGCTTGGCCACCGAACTCGGTTTCCTGTCCGGAGGGGAAGCGCACCACCTGCGCGTTGAGCTCCAGCTGCTTGAAGGTCAGCCCGGCCTTCTCCAGCGGCCCGCCGGTCAGCCAGCCGGCATCGACGCTCTCGTCAAGCTGTGGCGTCCAGCGTCCGGCAGTGCCGACGCAGCCGCCGTCGGCATCGGGCGCGGCGCTGTAGACGGCATTGAAATTGAACGGCAGGCGCGATGCCAGCAGCTTGCCGTTCTTGCGAAAACTGTAGGCCAGGCGGTAGACGAAGCGCACCTCGCCGCAGTTCCTGTCGCCTTGCAGCAGCGTGAAATCGCGACGGTCGAGCCGGTTGACGATGCCGACCAACCGGAGGCGCGCGGCATCGGTCTTCAGCCAGCGCATGTCCATGATGCGGCCGACATTGCCGTCGGTTATCTCGTAGAGCGGCCGCCCACCGGCTTTCATCTCGGCGCGCAATGCCGCAACATCAGAGGCAACGATGTCGACGATGGCGTGATAGGCGGGTGCCTCGTCGTAAAGCGTCTTTAGACCGTCCTCGCCGTCGACGCCGAAAACGTCGACGAAGCCGAAACCCTTGGCATCGAGTGCGGCGAGCACCGCCGGATCGTCGACGATGATCACAGGGCCCTCGGCGCGCGCCGTCGACGCCACGAAGACGGCAAAGACTGTGGCAAGCAGCAGAGCCAGGGCGCGGTTCATGGAACGGCCATGCGCGCGTCGAAGAGTTCACGCAACACCGGCAGCAGCGCCAGCGGCAGATCCTCGGCGATCAAGCCGGGTCCGAACCGGCTGCCGGCTTCGGCATGCAGCCACACCGCCGCGCAGGTGCCCTCGAAGGGCGGCATGCCTTGTGCGAGCAAACCGGCAATGATGCCCGACAGCACGTCGCCTGACCCGGCTGTGGCCAGCCACGGTGCACCGTTGGAGTTGATCGCCGCTTTGCCATCGGGCGCTGCTATGACCGTGTCGGCGCCCTTGTAGACGATGACGGCATTGGCCCGCGCTGCGGCCGCCCGCGCCTTGTCCAATTTCGACATGGTTTTGTCCCCGGCGATATCTGGGAACAAGCGGCCGAATTCACCCTCATGCGGCGTGATCACCAACGCTGGCGCGTTCAGGTGACGGGCGGCTTCGAACAGCGACTGCGGCTGATGGGCCATAGATGTAATGGCGTCAGCATCAAGCACGATCGCTCCTCCGTGGTTTGCGGTTTGCGATGCGCGTGCACCCTCCGCCAAGGTCTTGATCAGTTGCAGGGCGAAATCGCCGACCTTGGGCTTTGGCCCGAGCCCCGGTCCAAACACCAGCGCCTCGGGATGGCGCGCCGTCAGAAATTCCTGCACCTCCTCGAGTGACCCCGCCTCTCGCAGCATGATCGAGGTGAGGTGTGTCGCGTTCACCTGCAGGGCATTGCCAGGCGACAGCACGGTGACCGCCCCTGCCCCGCTTCTCGCGGCGGCCATCGCCGACAGCCGCGCCGCGCCGGTAGCACTCGGGCCGCCGGAAAAGACGCCGACATGGCCGCGCTTGTATTTATGCGCGTCCACCGCCGGCACCGGAAATTCCCGCAACCACAGGTCCGGCACATTTTCGAAGGTCGAGACAGCGAGCTGGGCGATGATGCCGTCATCGATGCCGATATCGGCGAGCACGATTTCACCGCATTGCCCGCGCCCCGGCAGCAGCAAGTGGCCGGGCTTTTTCCGCGCGAAGGTGACGGTGACCTCGGCACGAAACGCCCTGCCCAATATTTCACCGCTGGCACCTGAGACGCCCGACGGCAGGTCGATCGCGACCACAGGCAGGCGCAGGGCTGTCACGGTATCGACGGCCTTCGCGGCATCGCCGGAAAGCGGCTTGGACAGCCCTGCCCCATAGAGCGCGTCGATCACGATCGAGCCGAACTCGGCGTCGAAATCAGACAGCGGCCGGGACTTGATCAGTGATTCCGCGGCGGCGAGCGCCGCATCGCTTTCCGGCCTCGGCGCTCCGGATGACCAGATCGTTGTGCCGACGCCGCTGCCGGCCAGGAGGCGTGCGACGACATAGCCATCGCCGCCATTGTTGCCGGGCCCGCACAGCACATGGATGTGCTTTGCCGAGGGATAGCGCTTGAGAACCTCGGCCGCGACCGCTGCGCCCGCGCGCCGCATCAGACTGATTCCATCGGCCGGACCGGCCGCGATCGTCAGCCGATCAGCCGCGGTCATTTCGGCGGGGACAAGAAGTTCGTTGCTCATGGATTGCCGATCCGCATGCTATCAAGCATTGTCCAATTTCGATCCTAAGCAAACAAGGGGGAGTTGCCGAGATCTGCGGCCATAACGTCGGGACGAAGGCATCGCGGGCAGAAAATTGCCTGCGGGATAGGCGATGTGCCTGATTTTTGTGCGGACGCGGGTGTTGGCGCTGTGTAGGCTCTGGCAGCCCATGCCGCTTCCGGTGCAGTGAATGACGCGAATTTGCATCCCGGTGCGGCGCGGCTTTGAAATCTTATGAGACCGCTTAGAATCCGCTGAATTGGCACAGTTCGTGCTTGATGGAGGCGCAAGCGGGGGGTCACAACCCGTTTTTTTGGCAGTGGAGGCCACTTTTTACATGAAAAAGATCGAAGCGATCATCAAGCCATTCAAGCTGGACGAAGTGAAGGAAGCGCTTCAGGAAGCCGGACTGCAAGGCATCACTGTCACCGAGGCAAAAGGCTTCGGTCGTCAGAAGGGCCACACCGAACTCTATCGCGGCGCCGAATATGTCGTCGATTTCCTGCCCAAGGTGAAGATCGAGGTCGTGCTTGGCGACGACGCGGTCGAAGGCGCCATTGAGGCCATCCGCAAGGCGGCCCAGACGGGCCGCATCGGTGACGGCAAGATCTTCGTTTCCAATATCGAGGAAGTTGTGCGAATCCGCACCGGCGAAACGGGCATGGACGCGGTCTGACCTGACCCGGCCATCCTCCTGAAAACGTCATCAACAAAAAACGTCATCAAACAGGGATACATGACATGACGACAGCCAAAGACATCATGAAGCAGATCAAGGACAACGACGTGAAATTCGTCGACCTGCGCTTCACAGACCCGAAGGGCAAGCTGCAACACGTGACGATGGATGTCATCGAGGTCGAGGAAGACATGTTCGCCGATGGCGTGATGTTCGACGGCTCGTCGATTGCCGGCTGGAAGGCCATCAACGAGTCCGACATGGTGCTGATGCCCGATCCGGACACTGTCCACATGGACCCGTTCTTCGCGCAGTCGACCATGGTCATCCTGTGCGACATCCTCGATCCGGTTTCGGGTGAATCCTACAACCGCGATCCGCGCGGTACGGCCAAGAAGGCCGAGGCCTACATGAAGGCCGAAGGCATCGGCGACACCATCTATGTCGGCCCGGAAGCCGAGTTCTTCGTGTTCGACGACGTGAAGTACAAGGCCGATCCCTACAACACCGGATTCAAGCTCGACTCCACGGAACTGCCGTCGAACGACGACACCGACTACGAGACCGGCAATCTCGGCCACCGTCCGCGCGTCAAGGGCGGCTACTTCCCGGTGCCGCCGATCGACAGCGCGCAGGACATGCGCTCGGAAATGCTGACCGTGCTCGCCGAGATGGGCGTGCGCGTCGAAAAGCATCACCATGAGGTGGCGGCGGCCCAGCACGAACTCGGCATCAAGTTCGACGCACTGGTGCGCAACGCCGACAAGATGCTGATCTACAAATATGTCGTCCACCAGGTCGCCAACGCCTATGGCAAGACGGCCACCTTCATGCCGAAGCCGATCTTCGGCGACAACGGCTCGGGCATGCACGTCCACATGTCGATCTGGAAGAACGGCAAGCCGACCTTCGCCGGCAATGAATATGCAGGTCTGTCGGAAAACTGCCTCTTCTTCATTGGCGGCGTCATCAAGCATGCCAAGGCGATCAACGCCTTTACCAACCCGCTGACCAATTCCTACAAGCGCCTGGTGCCGGGTTACGAAGCGCCGGTTCTGCTCGCCTATTCGGCGCGCAACCGCTCGGCGTCCTGCCGCATCCCGTTCGGCTCGTCGCCGAAGGCCAAGCGCGTCGAGGTCCGCTTTCCCGATCCGGGCGCGAATCCCTACCTCGCCTTCTCCGCCCTGCTGATGGCCGGCCTCGACGGCATCAAGAACAAGATCCATCCCGGCCAGCCGATGGACAAGGATCTCTACGACCTGCCGCCGAAGGAGTTGAAAAAGATCCCGACCGTCTGCGGTTCGCTGCGAGAAGCCCTGCAGAGCCTCGACAAGGACCGTGGCTTCCTGAAGGCTGGCGGCGTCTTCGACGACGACCAGATCGACAGCTACATCGAGCTGAAGATGGCCGAAGTGATGCGCTTCGAAATGACCCCGCATCCGGTCGAATACGACATGTACTACTCCGTCTGAGGCTTCAATCTCAGCCTAAGATTCGCCATAACCAAGCCCTTGAAAGACTTCCCTCTTTCAAGGGCTTTTTGCTGCGCTCCAATAGGAATTGCCAGCCGACCGGCATGTCTCGCCTGCGCGGCAGCCGCATGCGCGCCCGTATCCGCCTTTCGTCTTCGGCGATCGCACGATGCCCGGATTCTTGGACCTACGGTCCATCGGAGCGGCCGGCTTGAGCATCGGTCCGGTGACTTCAATCACTACTCGGCGATGTCCAGTGAAGATCAAGGCGGCCGCTCGGTCGCCAACGTTGGAGCCAGGAGCGAGCGGAGCACTGTCTCAGGCTACAGTGACCGCTCGTCCGGCGCCCACGCCAATGCCGCCGTTCAGAAAACCCCGCCCGTCCGAACAGCATTGCGTGACGTAACCCCAAGGCCTGCGAATACGCATGCCGTAGCGTGATCTGTCAACGTCGCAAGCCGGGCCGCGAATGGCCGATTCTGCTGTATGAACAGATGCTTATGGAAGGCCCTTTGCCCCGGATAAGGGCTGGAAAAGGCGCTTTTCCGGGCTTTATAGCGAGTGATCGCCGGAGGCTCACATGGCTGCGGCAAGAACTCCCGGGCGATTTGCGACCGCGTGAATTCCCTGACTTTTTCTGGGTATGTTTTCCCAGGAATGCCGTCAGCCGGGTAACGGCCAAAAAAGAACCCCGGCGCGAAACGCCGGGGGTCTTCTTGTCATGCAGTCCGAAACGCTTACGCGGCGGCCGAAACCTGGGCGCTTGCCGGAACCGAGGCGATCGTCTTCAGGATCTGCGAGGCGATCTGGTAGGGGTCGCCCTGCGAGTTCGGACGGCGGTCTTCCAGATAACCCTTGTAGTCGCTTTTGATGAAGGAATGCGGCACGCGGATCGAGGCGCCACGGTCGGCAATGCCATAGCTGAACCGGTTCCACGGCGCGGTCTCGTGCTTGCCGGTCAAACGCTTGTCGTTGTCCGGGCCGTAGACGGCGATGTGATCCATCAGGTTCTTGTCGAAGGCCGCCATCAGCGCTTCGAAATAGGCCTTGCCGCCGACTTCGCGCATATAGGCGGTCGAGAAGTTGGCGTGCATGCCAGAGCCGTTCCAGTCGGTGTCGCCAAGCGGCTTGCAGTGGTATTCGATGTCGATGCCGTACTTCTCGGTCAGGCGCTGCATGAGGTAGCGGGCCATCCACATCTGGTCGGCGGCTTTCTTGGAGCCCTTGCCGAAAATCTGGAATTCCCACTGGCCCTTGGCAACTTCGGCGTTGATGCCTTCGTGGTTGATGCCGGCGGCGAGGCAGAGGTCGAGATGCTCCTCGACGATCTGGCGCGCAATGGAGCCGACATTGGAATAGCCGACGCCGGTGTAGTACGGGCCCTGGGGTGCGGGATAGCCGCTCTCGGGGAAGCCGAGCGGCCGGCCGTCCTTGTAGAAGAAATATTCCTGCTCGAAGCCGAACCAGGCGCCCTCGTCATCGAGGATGGTGGCGCGCTTGTTGGATGCGTGCGGCGTCACGCCATCGGGCATCATGACTTCGCACATGACCAGCACGCCGTTGGTGCGGGCGGGATCCGGATAGACCGCAACCGGCTTCAGCACGCAATCGGAGCTGTGCCCTTCGGCCTGCTGGGTCGAGGAACCATCGAAGCCCCACAGCGGCAGCTGCTCAAGATCAGGGAATTCGGCGAATTCCTTGATCTGCGTCTTGCCGCGAAGGTTGGGGACCGGGGTATATCCATCGAGCCAGATATACTCGAGCTTGTATTTCGTCATTCTAGCCTCTCGTTGCTTGATCACCGAACACTGAACGGCGTCGACATGCGTCTGCCGTCAGCAGACGGCCTGCCGCACACTTAAAATGCAATTCGTGTGCCATTCTTGGTCCGGAGGGTGCGGCAAAATTGACGCGGCATCCGCTCGAAAGTCGGCGAGCGCCTAAGCAATGCGCCCGGATCGATCACAATCGTTATTTGCACAAATAGTGTGCAAATACTGATCTTTTCATAGGCATATTGCCTAACTTGATTGCAGACCTTATCTTCGGACCAAGTTGAATCGAAAAGGTTCGGCGGAAGAAAGGAACCCGGCAATGGAAATCATTTCCACACGACCGTCGGCCAAAATTCTGATGTTCCCGGCGGCAGCGCGTCTCTCTGCCTCAAATTTGAGCGGAAGGGCTAAGTTTGCGGCAGAGCTTGCCTCGCTGCGTGGTGCCCGCGCAGACTTCGGCGACGGCTGGTACCATGAGGCAGCCATCGAGGATGAGGCCCGGGGCCGCAAGATCTGACACAGAGGGGCAGCAGCCCTCGTCAACGGATAGCATGAAAGCAAAAGCCCGGCGCGATCGCTCGCGCCGGGCTTTATCTTTGTATGCTGGAGCTGTCAGCTACTGCTTGTCGTGCAGGTTGGTTCCCAGCGTATCCCTGACGAAGATCATGCCGATGATCAGCGACATCGCCGCGATCACCACCGGATACCAGAGGCCGTAGTAGATATCGCCCTTGGAGGCGCTGAGCGCGAACACGATCGCCGGCAGCAGGCCGCCGAACCAGCCATTGCCGATGTGATAGGGCAGCGACATGCCGGTATAGCGGATGCGGGTCGGGAACATCTCGACCAGGATCGCCGCGATCGGCCCGTAGACCATGGTCACGTAGAGGACCAGGATGAACAGGATGCCGATGACCTTTGCCCAGTTGACCGCCGCCGGGTCGGCAAACATCGCGAACGCACCGGCCGCCGGAACACTGTAGACGGTCACGTCCGTGGCGCCGGCAGCCTCATCGGCCGTCAGCAGCTTGTCCTTGACCGCCTGGGCGAGCGGGACAGTGGCCTTTTCACCGGCGCGAATGGCTGCCGCGTCGAGCTTCAGTTCGGGATTGGCCGCGACAAAGGCGTCGAGCTTTTGGTCAGCAACCTTGGCGGCAGCACGCTTCAGCGGATAACCGCCGTCCTGAAGCGCCAGGTTGATCGCCTTCTTGAAAGCCGCATCGCTTGGAGCAGCCTTATCAGCGGCCGCCACGGCGTCGTAAGACGTCACGGTCTCGGCGCCGATCTTGACGCTGGCCGCTGTTCCCGCTGCCGCTGTCGTGACGATATCATAGGGCACCGAGCTTTTGGCCAGGAAGTCCGTCGCAATATCGCACGAGGTGAGAGGCTTGCGTGTTCCGGTTGGATTGAACTGGAACTTGCAGTCCCCCGGAGCAGCGGTCACCGTCGCACGCGTGTTCTGCTGGGCGGTGGCGAGCGCCGGGTTGGCGGCCCATGTCAGCGCCTTGAACAGCGGGAAGGTGGTGACGATCGCCAGCGCGAGACCGGCCATGATGATCGGCTTGCGGCCGATCTTGTCGGATAGCCAGCCGAACACGACGAAGAAGACCGCGCCGAGCGCCAGCGCAATCGCGATCATGATGTTGACCGACTGTGGGTCGACCTTGAGCACATTCGCCAGGAAGAACAGCGCGTAGAACTGGCCGTTGTACCAGACCACAGCCTGGCCGGCGGTGAGGCCGAACAACGCGAGCAACGCGATCTTGGCATTCTTCCACTGGCCGAAGGCTTCCGTCAGCGGCGCCTTGGAGCCCTTGCCCTCGTCCTTCATGCGCTGGAAAGTCGGCGATTCGGCAAGCGACAGGCGGATCCAGACCGATATGCCGAGCAGTATGGCCGAGAGCAGGAACGGAATACGCCAGCCCCAAGCCGCGAAATCCTCCTTGCTCAGCGAATTCTGCACGACCAGGATGACGATCAGCGACAGGAACAGGCCGAGCGTCGCCGTCGTCTGAATCCACGACGTATAGAAGCCGCGGCGATCGTCGGGAGCATGCTCGGCGACATAGGTCGCCGCACCACCATACTCACCGCCGAGCGCCAGGCCCTGCAGCATGCGCAGCCCGACCAGGATGATGGGCGCCGCAATGCCCCAGTTCGCCGAGCCGGGAAGCAGGCCGACCAGGAAGGTCGACAGGCCCATGATCAGGATGGTGACAAGAAATGTGTATTTGCGGCCGACGAGATCGCCAATGCGACCGAACACCAGCGCGCCGAACGGGCGCACCAGGAAGCCGGCGGCGAAAACCAGCAGCGTGAAGATGTTGCGAGTCGCCTCTGGATAGGAGGCGAAGAATGCCGCGCCGATCGCTCCGGCCAATGCGCCGTAGAGATAGAAATCATACCATTCGAAAACGGTGCCGAGCGAGGAAGCGAAGATGACTTTCTTCTCCTCCCGCGTCATGCCGCGGCTTGCTCCGCCGGCGGTCGATGCGATTGCCATTGCGTTATCCTCCCGTGAGACCCGTTCTCGATGCTGCGCGACACCGTCCGCGTTCTCCTCCGAGCACGGACTCAACGACAGCCATTCGGAAAAATGACAGAAAGCGCCTGCCAAAGGCAGCGCGTCTTTGGGATTATGACTTTGGTATTAGGTGCACTGCGGGATGAATCCGGGCGAGCTGGGAAAACTCCTTAGCGCTTGAGCGCTTCCAGCAGGCCGACAGCAGCCATCATGTCGCGCTTGCGAGCCGCGCGGCGGGCAACGGCCTCCGCGTCCTGCCCCCAATGCTCGATCTGCCAGTCCTCGTCGACATGGGCAGCGGCCCAGGCAGAATCGGCATCGAGTTCGCCGAAATCGACAGCCAGCGCCAGCAGAGCCGAACCGGTCAGCGAGGTCATCACATGGATGGCGGCGAGCCGCAGCGGCTCTGTTCGCTGAGCAAGATGGCTGCCCAGCACGGCGATGGTCTCGCGCGGCTGCTCGACATGAATGATGCCCTCGGCGAGATTGAAGCGGACCCCGAGTGTTCCCCTCGCCCAGTCGATCACCGGATCCCAATGCTGGTTCTGCCGCTCCACCAGCCCCTGCGGTACGTCGGCGCGGTAGCAGAGCAGATCGGATGAGGCGAAGCGCAGGATATCCTCCAGCACCGCCTGCGGGTCGCTGGCAACACCGTCGATGGCGGTGTTGACGAGACGCATCACCGGCATGGTCACCGGATTGATGGTCTCGCTTTGGGCGGCGAATTCGTCGGCGGCAAGCACTGCTGCTGCCTCGGTAGGCAGCGCCAGCAGCGCCTTGCCCGGGGTGCGCACCGGCTTGCCGTCGAGATGCACGGCAAAGCCATTGTCGACAGGTGCGACAGAGGCGGCCTTGTAGAAGCGCTTCGGCAGATGCGTCTTCATCTGGATCTGGGCGCGACGCACCGGATCGGGATGGGAAAGATATTTGCCCGCTTCGAGGTCGTTGAGGATATCACGCATGAAGGTCTCTCTTACACCGGCGTCAGCTTGCGCACCGGCCGGTTGACGATGATCAGGCCGGCGGCAATCAGGCCAAGTGCCAGAAAAATGCGCATGGTCAGGGGCTCATTCAAGAACATGGCGCCGCACAGCACGCCGAAAACCGGCGACAGGAAGGTGAAACTGGACAGGCCTGATGCCGGATAGCGCCGCAGCAGCCAGAACCACAGCACATAGGTGAAGGCGACGATGTAGACAGCCTGGAAAAGCAGCGCCAAAGTCGGCAGCACGGTCGGATCGCGAACGGGCGGGCCGGCGAGAGGCAGCACCAAGACGCCTACGATCGCTGCCCCGGCGAGCTGGTAAAGCAGAAGCTTTTCGGCGCTCGCCTCGACCAGCTTCGACCGCTTGATGAGGATGTTGGTCAAGGCCCAGAAAAATCCGGAGCCAAGACTCAGGAGATCGCCGAACAACATGTCCCCGCTACCGCCAAGCTTGTCGGAAAAAACCGCGACAAGGCCGGCAAACGCCAGCAGCAGGCCGAGGAATTTGCGCAGGGTGATCTGCTCGCCGAGCAGGAAATGGCCACCGAGCAGCATCCAGAACGGCATTGTGTTGACCAGCAGCGTGTTGCGGGCAACGGTGGTGTGCTCCAGGCCGACGTAGAGGCAAAGGAACTCGATTCCGAAAAGCGCGCCAACCGCGATGCCGGCGAGCAAGGTCCCGTCGCGCGTGAAAAGCGCGATGCCGCGCCACCGGCACCAGGCAAAGACACACAGGCCGCCGATGATCGAGCGCGCGATCGATAGGAAAACCGGATCATAGCCGGCGTAGGAGATCTTGGCGGCGACGTAATTCAGCCCCCAGGAAAAGGTCAGCCCGACCATGATGGCGGCGGCGGCCATGTCGACCGTGTCGCGGCGATCAAGCGTATCGGTGGCGAGCCCGTCGGTGGCGCCGCTCACGATCAGTCCTCCGCGCTGGCGTCGTCGAAGCCGATCAGGTTCCAGCTCTGTCGCATGTGCGGCGGCATTGGCGCGGTGACATCGATGACGCCCTTGTCGGGATGCGGAATGATGATGCGGCGCGCATGCAGATGCAGGCGGTTTTGAATGCCGCCGGGAAAGTCCCAGTTGGTGTCGGCCTCGAAATATTTCGGATCGCCCAGGATCGGACAGCCGATGTGGGCGGCATGAACGCGAAGCTGGTGGGTGCGGCCCGTATAAGGCTCCATCTCCAGCCAGGTCATCGTCTGCGCCGCCTGCTCGATGATGCGGTAGTAGGACACGGCGTGGTCGGCGCCCTTTTCACCATGCGCGGCGACCCGCACGCGGTCACCGTCCGGCGTCGGCTCCTTGATCAGCCAGGTCGAGATCTTGTCCTCGCGCTTGGGCGGCACGCCCTTGACCAGCGCCCAATAAGTCTTCTTGGTCTCGCGGGCGCGAAACGCTTCCGAGAGCTTCATGGCGGCCAGCCGGCTGCGGGCGACGACCAGCACGCCCGAGGTGTCGCGGTCGAGCCTGTGAACCAATCTGGGCTTCTCGCCCTTCTGGTTGCGCCAGGCCTCCAGCATGTCGTCGACATTGCGGGTGACGCCCGAGCCGCCCTGCACCGCAAGGCCCGCCGGCTTGTTGAAGACGAAAACCTTAGGGTCTTCATGGATCAGCATTTTCGACAGGACATCGGCATCGCCCTGGTTGCGGATCGAGTGGCCGGTCAGCGCACTCTCGCCCTTCTTGTCGACCTCGAGCGGTGGGACGCGAACCATCTGGCCGGGCTCGACACGGGTGTCGGCCTTGACCCGACCGCCGTCGACACGGATCTGGCCGGAGCGCAGAAGCTTCTGCAAATGGCCGAAACCAAGGCCCGGGAAATGGGTCTTGAACCAGCGGTCGAGCCGCATGCCCGCCTCGCCGGTCTCCACCGTGATCTGTTCAACGCCTGCCATATTTTTTGTCGCTTATCCGTTTCCCGAGCGAAGCCCGGCCTGTTCTTGGCGCGGCAATAGCACTAAGGCAGGCTTCTTGCGAGCCAAAGTCCCAGAAACAGGGCGATAATGGCGCCAATGACGCTGGCAAGGGCATAAGCCAGCGCAGGCAGCGTGGCTCCCCGCTCCCACAGCGTCGCGAAATCGAGCGAAAAGGCGGAGAAGGTGGTGAAGCCGCCAAGAATGCCGGTAGCAACGAACAGCCTGACCTCGTTCGATCCGCCACGGCGCATCATGGAGGCGATGAACAGCCCCATGGCGAAGGAGCCGATGATGTTGATGGCCATCGTGCCCCAGGGATAGCTGGGGCCGACAAGGCGCAGCGCGCCGATGTTGGTAAGGTGACGAATTCCGGCACCGATGCCGCCACCGACGACGACGAGAAACAGATTGAACATGACCGTTTACTGCCCCCGCACGGCTGCCCGGTCAATCCCTCGTTGCGGGCGCAACCGCACGGATCGGCCGAGTTCGTCACCACTCAGGCGTTGCCCATCCCGGATATTTTTTCCTGAACTCGTTGTAGAGGTCATCGATCTCCGTTTTGCCGACAGGGCGCACCTGTTCGTAGAGGTAGCCCTTGACGTCGCCGGACAGCTGGTACGCCGCGATGCGCCTGTATGCTGCGCCGATGCCTTTGCCCTCGACAATGTATTGGTCCGGTATCGAGACACAGAGCTGCGCACCCGGCTGCAGATGGGTAACGGGCGGATCGGTCACGACAACGTATTTGGACTTCAACGCCGCCGGTCTGAATCGATCGCGACTATCGACCTGACAAGCCCACTCGATGCGAGGGTAAAGGTCCTTGTCCATTTCATACAGCAATGAATCGCTCATCATCCCGCTGGATGCAAATACCGACAACCGGTCCTCAGGTCCCATCTTTCCAAGAAGGTCATCGATAAGGCGCCTGTATTCTGGAAGATTGTCGAGGTGCAGCGGGAGCGTGGCTTCGCTGGCAAAGACGTAGCTGATCGGTGACAGCACCTGGCGGCCAGTCGGGAAAAAAGTACCGAAAAACGCCAGCCCGGCGGCAACGGCTATCGCGGCGTTCGACCATAGCGATCTCAGTGCCGGCATCGAAACGATCGCAACGATTGCCTGGGCGTAGGCAGGAAAGAGCCAAAGAAATACTGGCACCGAATGATGGCGATCCGGGTCCTGCATGCGGGTGAAGAGGACGAAGGTGAGTGCCGAAGCAACGGCACAGAACAGGGAAAATCTGTTTCGGCGTATGATGGAGATGTAAAGGCCAAATACGATCAACAGCCAGTTCACATAGCTGAGCCGCGATCCTACCTGGCCAAGCTGTGAACCGAAGTTTGTCTTGTATCCGCTGTAAAGGTCGCCATAGCTGGTTCCCAGTATCTTGAGGATCAGGGGTTGCTGGAAGGTCAGCGCGGCTCCGATAACCACGAGGATCGCACACAGGCCCCCGACGGCGGCATTGCGGAGTGCCGGAAAGTCCCGGTCTTTCGCCTGCAGAAAACAGAAGAAGGCTGCGGAAATTCCGACCCCGATGACGGGATAGGCGTACCAGCGGCGCAGCACGAATGCCAACCACAGGCATACGCCGACACGTATTCCGCTGATCACCGGTTCATGGGTCAGGAACCTCGATTTCCAGAGAAAATAGGTTGCCGCGCAAAGCGCGAAACAGCCGGCAATGTCAGGCAACCCGGCGCATGAGCGGCCACAAGGATGGGCCAAATCTCACATGCGGAGCACCCAAATGCCGCCGGCAGCGCCGGTTCTCTAAAGCTCAGGTCGTCCCGGCATTTTTCGGCTTGGTCGAGCCGATCATCTTCCAGTTCTTGTAGAACATGGAATTGATGCGCTCGACGCTGACCGAGACGATGGCGAGCATGCCCGCGATGAGACGGGGAACCGGAGACGGCCTGATAATGTCCATGAACACGCAGTAGCGGCGGCCGTCATACTCGTTGACCGAGCGATGCAGCAGCGTGTCGTCGAAGATGAACAGCGGATTGTCGTACCAGTAATTCTTGACGTTGCCGCACTCGACGAAAATCTCCGACTTCACCGGGATCAGATTGTAGAGGATGCGCAGGCTGAGCCGCAGCGGGCCGAAATGCCAGGACGTCGATTCGCGCTTGCTGAAGACGGAAACGGCTATGGTCTTGATGTATTTGAAATCCTTGTTGAACTCGGCGACATTATCGATCCTGTGCTTGCCGTACCACTGGTAGACATACATGCCGCGCCGGCCGGCGCCGAAATTGGCGTCGATGTCGGCGATGATCTCATCCTTGCGCGCTTTGAAGATGTCCAGGACCTCGTTGACCTCGCGCTGGTAGTCGGCGGGAAACTGCTCCAGCTTCCAGACGCCCGGATTTCTGTAGCACAAGAGGTCGACCAGCAGATTGAACGGCGAAAGCAGCCAGGTGAACAGGCCGTTGCCGAGAAAATAGCCTGAGAACAGCGACAGATCCTTGCGGTCGTTGCGCAGCACGTCGATCAGGCCGCAGATGATGAAGATCGTCGTCAGGATGGGAATGAAATAGAAGCCAAGGGCGAGAAGCGGGATGGCAATGGCGAACTTGCGAAGGGATTTGCGAAGGGTTTTTGTCATTTTTCCACGCGCGAAGCGCGATCCTGTTGCGAATGAGGTGCCCAAATCAAGGCAACGGCCACCGCCCGGCCGTGCGCCTTGATAAGGTTTTTTGGGTTACCACACAACGGCCCTGCTATCGTGGCCGGCTGGCTGCCTGGCGGATCTGGTCAACGGCCTCACGCAAACCCGCTATTCCCGCTCCTTGCGCAGCTTCGCCCAATAGTCGAGCCGCTTCCTGATATCGCGCTCGAAGCCGCGCTCGGGCGGATCATAGAAGGTCTGGCGGCCCATCTTCTCCGGAAAATAATCCTGCCCCGAAAAGGCGTCCGGCTCGTCATGGTCGTAACGATAGCCGGCGCCGTAATCCTCCGCTTTCATCAGCTTGGTCGGCGCGTTGAGGATGTGCTTGGGCGGCAGCAGCGAGCCATGTTCCTTGGCGGCCCGCGTGGCGGCCTTGAAAGCGTTGTAGACGGCGTTGGATTTGGGCGCGGTGGCGAGATAGACGGTGGCCTCGGCAAAAGCCAGCTCGCCCTCGGGCGAGCCAAGATAGTCGTAGGCATCCTTGGCGGCATTGGCGACGACAAGCGCCTGCGGGTCGGCAAGGCCGATGTCTTCCATGGCCATGCGCACCAGCCGGCGGCCTAGATAGAGCGGATCCTCGCCCGCATCGAACATGCGTGCGAGATAGTAGAGAGCCGCGTCAGGGTCTGAACCGCGTACCGATTTGTGCAGCGCCGAGATCAGATTGTAATGGCCGTCCTGGCCCTTGTCGTAGATCGGCGCGCGGCGCTGGACGATGCGCTGCAGTCCCTCGGGATCGAAGACCTCGCCGGGTTTGGCTGCCCGCCAGACTTCTTCCGCGAGCGTCAGCGAGGCCCGGCCGTCGCCATCGCTCATGCGGATGAGCATGGTCCGCGCCTCGTCATCGAGCGGCAGCGCCCTGCCCTCGGTCTCCTCCGCCCGCACCATCAGCTTGGAGATGCTCTCCTCGCCAAGCGAATGGAAGACCAGAACGCGCGCGCGTGACAACAAAGCGGCATTCAGTTCGAAGGACGGGTTTTCGGTCGTAGCGCCAACCAGCACGACTGTCCCGTCCTCCATGACCGGGAGAAAGCTGTCTTGCTGGGCACGGTTGAAGCGATGGATCTCGTCGACGAACAGCAAGGTCTGGCGGCCATTGGTGCGGCGCAATTTGGCCGCTTCGAACACCTTTTTCAGGTCGGCGACGCCGGAAAAGACAGCCGATATCTGCTCGAAGGCCAGGCTGGTTTCGCCGGCAAGCAGGCGCGCCACGGTGGTCTTGCCGGTGCCGGGCGGCCCCCAGAAGATCATCGAGCCGAGCGAGCCGGAACCGATCAACCGGGTCAGCGCGCCGTCAGGGCCGGTCAGATGCTCCTGGCCGACGACCTCGCCAAGGTTTCTCGGCCGCAGCCTGTCGGCCAGCGGCCGCCCGGGCGGCGTCTCCGGTTCATCGACGCTGAACAGATCGGCCATGCACTTCTTTTTCGTTGGAGCATGAGCCCGAATGCACGGAACCCAGCCCTAATAACGCAATACCTGACGCATTATCTGCCCGCCGCGCTCGACGGTAAAGCGCCACCAGCGCGTATCCGTCTTGGCCGCCAGCTCCAGGGTCGCCGCGGTATCGATGGTGGTGCCGTTCACCTCACGCACGATGTCGCCCGGCTGGAAGCCGAAATCGGCGGCCGGAGAATCGCGGTTGATGTCGACCACGGTGACGCCCTTGATGTCCGTGCGCAGGCCAAGCCGCTGCGCGAGCCGGGGCGACAGCTCCGCGACCTTGGCGCCCGAAAACGGGCTGCGGCCATGCAGCGTCACCTCGGCAGCCTTCATGCCTTCCGGAGCACGCTCCAGCGCTATATCCATCGCCGCTTGCTGGCCCTTGGTCAAAACCGCGAAATTGGCGGTGGTGCCGATCGACAGCGTCGCCATCCGGTAGTCCAGCGCTTCGATGCTCTCGACCGGCTTGCCGTTGAGCTGCAGCACCACGTCGCCGGGCTTGAGCCCTGCCTTGGCGGCCGGACCGGTCGCTTCGACCGACGAGACCAGCGCACCGGTCGGCTTCTCCATGCCGAGCGATTCGGCGATCTGCGGCGTCACCGATTCGAACTCGGCGCCGACATAGGGCCGCTCGAAGAAGTCGAGCCCGGCCTTGGCCGCGTCGGCAAAAGCGCGAACCATGTTCGAGGGAATGGCGAAGCCGATGCCGATCGAACCACCGCTGCGGCTGTAGATGGCGGTGTTGATGCCGACCAGCTGGCCGCCCATGTTGATCAGCGCACCGCCGGAATTGCCCGGATTGATGGCGGCGTCGGTCTGGATGAAGAAGCTGGAATCGGAGACGCCGATATGGCTGCGGGCCAGTGCCGAGACGATGCCGCTGGTGGTGGTTTGGCCGACGCCGAAGGGGTTGCCGATGGCCAGCAGCAGGTCGCCGACCTCGAGCGCGTCGGAATCGCCGATGGCGATAACCGGAAACGGCTTGTCCGAGGTGATCTTGAGCACGGCGAGGTCGAGTGTCTCGTCCTTGAGCAGCACCTTGCTGTCGAACTCGCGTCCGTCCGCCGTCGCCACCTTGACCCGGTCGGCATCCTTGATGACGTGGTAATTGGTGACCACGACGCCGGTCGGATCGACCAGCACGCCGGAGCCGAGCGAAGACTGCGCACGCGGCTGCGAGCGGCCGAAGAATTCCTCGAAGAACGGATCGCCGTCGAAAGGCGACGTCACCTTGGCGGTCTGCGAGGCATAGACGTTGACCACCGCCGGGGCTGTCTGCTTGACCAGCGGCGCAAAGGACAATTGCACCTCCTCGCGGCCGAAGGGTACGCGCTTGTCGGGCCCAGCCGTGGCGTTTTCGCCTTCCACGCCATGCAGCAGGTCGGTCAGCACATCGGACAGGCCGGGATCCGTCTTGGTATCCTCGGCCAATGCTTGCCTGACCACCGGTGCGGCCGCAAACGCCATGACGGCGAAAAGCAGAACAAAGGGCAGTCTTCTGGCGCGCATTCGCGAATCCTCCAAGGCAGGTTCGGGGGCATTGTCCCGACGATTGTGCAAAATGAAAGGCTAAGCCGCTGAAATCCGACTATTTTGGGCCAAAACCCCAGGGCCAAGCCAGGAAATCGGATTCCGCCGCGGTTTGCTGCTTTCAGAAAACAAAAAAGGGGCCCGCAGGCCCCTTTGAAGTCATTTGGGAAAACCGAGCCTTATGCGGCTGCGGCGTCCGCGTCAGCGCTTTCGGCTTCGATGCGAGCGCGGTCGCCTGCGCCCTTGGCCGAGACGTCGCGATCGACGAACTCGATGACAGCCATGGCGGCGTTGTCACCGTGACGGAAGCCCGCCTTCATGATGCGCAGATAGCCGCCATTGCGGTTGGCGTAGCGCGGCGCGATGGTATCGAACAGACGCTTGACGACGCCTTCATTGCCGATCTGCGCAATGACCTGGCGGCGGGCGTGCAGGTCGCCGCGCTTGCCGAGCGTCACCAGCTTCTCGACGATCGGACGCAGGTCCTTCGCCTTCGGCAAGGTCGTGACGATCTGCTCGTGCTCGAGCAGCGACACGGCGAGGTTGGCGAACATCGACTTGCGATGGCTAATGCTTCGGGCGAAGCGACGGCCTTTGAAACCGTGGCGCATGGCTCTTTTCCTTCTTCAGTTGTTCAAGAGGCCGTGGCCTCTGATGGTTTTCCGCATGACCGTCGGATCGAGCGGCCCACGCCGCCGATCCTTGGAATTCATGCTCAATATTGGTCTTCGTAACGCTTAGCGAGGTCTTCGATATTTTCCGGCGGCCAGTCCGGCACTTCCATGCCGAGGTGCAGGCCCATCGCCGCCAGGACTTCCTTGATCTCGTTCAGCGACTTGCGGCCGAAGTTCGGGGTGCGGAGCATCTCGGCTTCGGTCTTCTGGATCAGGTCGCCGATATAGACGATGTTGTCGTTCTTCAGGCAGTTGGCCGAACGCACCGAAAGCTCGAGTTCGTCGACCTTCTTGAGCAGCGCCGGGTTGAAGGCGAGCTCGGTGACGGCCTCGGCGGCGACTTCCTTCTGCGGCTCGTCGAAGTTGACGAACAGGCCGAGCTGGTCCTGCAGGATGCGGGCGGCGAAAGCCACCGCGTCCTCGCCGGTGATCGAACCGTCGGTGTCGATCGTCATGGTCAGCTTGTCATAGTCGAGAACCTGACCCTCGCGGGTGTTCTCGACCTTGTAGGAGACCTTCTTGACCGGCGAATAAAGGCTGTCGACCGGGATGAGACCGATCGGCGCGTCTTCGGCCCGGTTGCGGTCGGCCGGCACGTAACCCTTGCCGGTGTCGACGGTGAATTCCATGCGGATTTCAGCGCCTTCGTCCAGCGTGCAGATGACGTGGTCGGGGTTGAGGATCTCGACGTCGCCAACCGTCTGGATGTCGCCGGCAAGAACAGCACCCGGTCCCTGCTTGCGAACGACCATGCGCTTGGGGCCATCGCCTTCCATGCGGATGGCGATTTCCTTGATGTTGAGGACGATGTCGGTCACGTCCTCGCGCACACCGGCGATGGACGAGAATTCATGCAGAACGCCGTCGATCTGCACGGCGGTAACAGCCGCACCGCGCAGCGAAGACAGAAGCACGCGGCGCAGCGCGTTGCCCAGCGTCAGGCCAAAGCCACGCTCGAGAGGCTCGGCGACCAGCGTGGTCAGCGTCTTCTTCTTCGACGAGAACTCGATCTTGTTCGGCTTGATCAGTTCCTGCCAATTTTTCTGGATCATGATGCTTTCCTTCCGTTGACCCGCCACCATCCAATCGTGGCGGGCGACCTGGAATGCCGCGGAGGAGCGCCCAAGGGCGCTCGCGCGGCGTTCGGTAAATGCTTAGACGCGACGCTTCTTGCGCGGGCGGCAGCCATTGTGCGGGATCGGCGTCACATCACGGATCGAGGTGATGGTGAAGCCGGCCGCCTGAAGGGCGCGCAGTGCCGATTCACGACCGGAGCCGGGTCCGCAGACCTCGACTTCGAGCATGCGCATGCCGTGTTCCTGGGCCTTCTTGGCAACATCCTCGGCGGCCATCTGGGCAGCGAACGGGGTCGACTTGCGCGAACCCTTGAAGCCCTGGGCACCGGCCGACGACCAGGCAATCGAATTGCCCTGCGCATCGGTGATGGTGATCATCGTGTTGTTGAAGGTCGAATTGACGTGGGCAACGCCCGACGAGATATTCTTGCGTTCGCGACGGCGAACACGAGCGGCTTCCTTGGCCATGATAGTCCTTTCAGTTGATCTCTACACCGCCGTAATGCCAGCGGCTCCACCTTCGTAAGGGAGTAGGGGAATAGGGCAGTAAGGGAGTAGGGAAAAGTGCGGCCCGATTGATGGGCATTCCCTACTGCCTTACCCCCCTACTCCCTTATTCCCCTAACAAATTACTTCTTCTTGCCGGCGATCGACTTGGCCGGGCCCTTGCGGGTGCGCGCATTGGTATGCGTGCGCTGGCCGCGGACCGGCAGCGAGCGGCGGTGACGCAGGCCGCGGTAGCAGCCGAGGTCCATGAGCCGCTTGATGTTCATAGAGACTTCGCGGCGCAGGTCGCCTTCAACCTGGTAATCGCGGTCGATGGTTTCGCGGATCTGCAGCACTTCCGCGTCGGTCAGCTGGTTGACGCGGCGCTCGGCCGGGATGCCGACCTTGTCGACGATCTCCTGGGCGAACCGCTTGCCAATGCCGTGAATGTACTGAAGCGCAATGACAACGCGCTTGTTGGTCGGAATGTTGACGCCGGCTATACGAGCCATGTTCTTCCCTCTCCATGTGGGCCGGCCAATCCTCAAAAACGAGGCGGGCACGGCGCTGTCTTAAGTTGCCCCGCGTCCGGTGGAGGCCGGCCCATGCGGGAGTTTCCAGTTCAATGCGGCTGCCTTGCCCTTGCGGACAAGCAAAGCTCATGCCTGATAGGAAGACGGGCCGCCATACCGCAGCGAACCGCTTCCGTCAAGTGCAATCGTTAATTTCCCCGCACTGCGTCCTTGAGCACCGCTTCGATCTGTTCCGTCACGGCGTCGATATCGGCCATGCCGTCGACACTGCGGAGCTTGCCCTTGGCATAGTAGTAGCCAATCAGCGGCGACGTCTTCTTGTAGTATTCCCTCAGGCGCTCTTCGAACACCGTCGGGTTGTCGTCCTTGCGAACGGGAAGGCCGGCTGCCTGCGCCTCGTCGGCGCGCTTGACGATCCGGCCAACCAGAGCCTTGTCGTCGACCACGAGCTCAATGACGGCGTCGAGGGCCTGGGAGCGATCCAACAGCATCTGCTCGACCGCATCCGCCTGCACCAGGGTCCGCGGATAGCCGTCGAGGATGAACCCCTTGGCGCAGTCGGGCTGATCGATACGCTCGGCGACGATCGCGTTGACGATCGCATCGGACACCAGTTCACCGGCATCCATCACCGCCTTGGCGCGCTTGCCGACTTCGGTGCCTGCCTGGACGGCAGCACGCAGCATGTCGCCCGTCGAGAGCTGGGGTATGCCGTGTTTTTCTACCAGTCTTTGTGCTTGCGTCCCCTTGCCCGCTCCTGGCGGCCCAAGCAATATCAACCTCATCTGGCTTTCTTCCCCCCGCGCAGCTTCGACTTCTTGATCAGGCCTTCATACTGGTGCGCAATCAGGTGGCCCTGAATCTGCGCAACCGTATCGAGCGTGACACTGACCACGATCAGAAGCGATGTGCCACCAAGGTAGAATGGTACGCCAGTCGCCGAGATCAGGAACTCCGGCAGCAGGCACACCAGCACCAGATAGATGGCGCCGACGACGGTGATGCGGGTGAGAACGTAATCGATGTAATCGGCGGTGCGCTCGCCCGGACGATAACCCGGGATGAAGCCTGAATGCTTCTTGAGCTGGTCGGCGGTGTCCTTCGGGTTGAAGACAATCGCAGTGTAGAAGAAAGCGAAGAACGCGATCATCGCCGCATAGAATGCCATGTAGAGCGGCTGGCCATGTCCGAGTGCAGCCAGAATGGTGCTTGCCCAGGCCGGCATGTTGGTCGTCTGCGAGAAACCCGCGACGGTGGCCGGCAGCAACAGCAGCAACGAGGCGAAGATCGGCGGAATGACACCCGACGTGTTGAGCTTCAGCGGCAGATGCGAGGTATCGCCCTGGAACATGCGGTTGCCGACCTGGCGCTTCGGATACTGGATCAGCAAGCGGCGCTGGGCGCGCTCGAAGAACACGATGAGTGCGATGACGACGACGGCCAGCACGATGATCGCCAGGATCAGGCCGGTCGACAGCGCGCCGGTGCGGCCAAGCTCCAGCGTGCCGGAGATGGCGTGCGGCAGGCCGGCGACGATGCCGGAGAAGATGATCAGCGAAATGCCGTTGCCGATGCCGCGCGCGGTGATCTGCTCGCCCAGCCACATCAGGAACATGGTGCCGCCGACCAGCGTGACGACGGTCGAGATGCGGAAGAACATGCCGGGATCGCTGACGATGCCGTTGCCGCCTTCCAGACCGACAGAAATGCCATAGGCCTGAACCAGCGCAAGCAGCACGGTGCCGTAGCGCGTGTATTGGTTGATGACCTTGCGGCCCTGTTCGCCTTCCTTCTTCAGCGCTTCCAGTGACGGGATGACCGAGGTCATCAGCTGCATGATGATGGACGCGGAGATGTAAGGCATGATGCCGAGCGCAAAGATCGCCATGCGCTGCACGGCGCCGCCGGCGAACATGTTGAACATGCCGAGCACGCCCTTGCTCTGCGAAGAGAAGGCCTGGGCAAAGGCGTCGGGATTGATACCGGGAAGCGGGATGTAGGTGCCGAGGCGATAAACGAGCAGCGCTCCGATCGTGAACCAGATGCGCTTCTTCAAATCCTCCGCCTTGGCGAAGGCCGAGAAATTCAGATTCGAGGCTAATTGTTCAGCAGCCGAAGCCATGCCTGATTCTCCGCTTGGTAACGCTTGATGGCCCTGAGGTCAGGCGGCGCGTTTCACCGAAGCTCACGAGATAAGCTCCGGGCTCTAAACATGCAAGCGGCCGCGTTGACGCGGCCGCCTCGTTGAGCAGATCAAAGCGCAATCGTGAGCAAAAACGGATCCCACTCTTGCCGATCGCGCTTCAAATTGCCGTTACTCGGCAGCTGCCTTTTCCTGCGGCAGCTTGACCGAACCGCCGGCCTTTTCGATCTTCTCGATCGCGGCCTTGGAGGCGCCGGCGACGTCAAAGGCGAGCTTCGCCTTGATCTCGCCATCCGAGAGGATGCGCACGCCGTCCTTGACGCGGCGGATGACGCCGGCGGCAACCAGCGATTCAGCCGTCACGGTCGCCTTGGCATCGAGCTTCTTGGCGTCGATGGCCACCTGAATGCGGGCCAGCGACACGACAGTGAAGCTCTTGGCGAAGATGTTGTTGAAGCCACGCTTCGGCAGGCGCCGGTAGAGCGGCATCTGGCCACCCTCGAAACCGTTGATGGCAACGCCGGAGCGCGCCTTCTGGCCCTTGACGCCGCGACCGCCGGTCTTGCCGGAGCCGGAGCCGATACCACGGCCGAGACGCTTCTTGGAGTGCGTCGCGCCGTCCTTGTCACGCAGATCGTTGAGTTTCATCTGAGTTCTCCTGCGCTCTGGCTCAGCCCTCGTCCACGACGCGGACGAGATGCTGGACGGCAGCGATCATGCCGCGCACGGAGGGCGTATCTTCCAGCGTGCGCTGCTTGTGCATCTTGTTGAGGCCGAGGCCGACCAGCGTCGCGCGCTGTTCCTTCGGACGGCGGATCGGCGAACCGATCTGCTCAACGGTGATGGTCTTGGTTGCTTTCTTGGCCATGGTCAAAATCCCTGGTCAGATCGACTATTCTTCAGCCGCAACGGCGGTGCCGCGGCGGGCCTGAAGGGTCGAATACTTGATGCCGCGAGCAGCAGCCACATCCTTGGGATGCATCTGGCTCTTCAGCGCGTCGAAGGTGGCGCGAACCATGTTGTAGGGGTTCGACGAACCCATCGACTTGGCGACCACGTCATGCATGCCGAGCGTCTCGAAGACAGCGCGCATCGGGCCACCGGCGATGATGCCGGTACCTTGCTTGGCAGCGCGCAGCAGCACGCGTCCAGCACCCCAGCGTCCTTCGACGTCATGGTGCAGCGTACGGCCCGAGCGCAGCGGCACGAAGATCATGTCGCGCTTTGCCGATTCAGTTGCCTTGCGAATAGCTTCCGGCACTTCGCGCGCCTTGCCGTGACCAAAGCCGACGCGGCCCTTCTGGTCGCCGACGACGACGAGTGCTGCAAAACCGAAGCGACGGCCGCCCTTGACGACCTTGGCGACGCGGTTGATGTGGACGAGCTTGTCCACCATGCCGTCATCGCGTTCTTCACGATCGCGGCCGCGGCCGCCATCCCTACGTTCCTGTGCCATATCCTGTTCCTTGTTTTTTTCCGGAAGCACGGTTGCTGATAAGATCCGGTGCCTCTGTGGGTCACCGGGGGCGAAATCAATTTCTTCGCATAATCCCTATCCGAAAAGTCTGCAACTTTTCGGGACTATGCTTAGAAGCTCAAGCCACCTTCACGGGCAGCCTCGGCGAGCGCCTTGACGCGGCCGTGATAGATGTAGGCGCCGCGGTCGAAGACGACTTCCTTGACGCCGGCCTTGGTGGCGCGCTCGGCGATCAGCTTGCCGATCGCGGCGGCGGCGGCGGTGTCGGCGCCGGTCTTGAGCGAAACCTTGAGGTCCTTCTCGAGCGTCGAAGCGGCAGCGATGGTGTGGCCCTTGGCGTCGTCGATGACCTGCACGTAGATGTTCTTCGACGTGCGGTGGACCGACAGACGCGGGCGCTCGCCGGCGACCTTCTTGATCTGACGGCGGACGCGCTGCGCGCGGCGCTGCGTGGATTCCTTGGTACCCATGATGGTCTTCCTTGCCTTCAAAAAACGGGGGCCGCCATATGCGGTAGGCGAAAGCGCCTCCCGCGACCGCTCCCCGCGGCGTTACACTTCCCAGCTTGGCCTTTTCCGAAAAGTCTTGGACTTTTCGAGGCCAGGCCCACTACTTCTTCTTGCCTTCCTTGCGGACGATCTTCTCGCCAGCATAGCGAACGCCCTTGCCCTTGTAGGGCTCTGGACCACGATACTCGCGGATCTCGGCCGCAACCTGGCCGACCTGCTGCTTGTCGATGCCGGCCACGGTGATTTCAGTCGGCTTCGGCACCGTGATGGTGATGCCCTGCGGCGTCTCATAGACGACGTCATGGCTGAAGCCAAGCGCCAGCTGCAGGTTCTTGCCCTGAAGTGCCGCGCGATAGCCGACGCCGGTGATCTCGAGCTTCTTCTCGAAACCGTCCTTGACGCCCTGCAGGATGTTGACGATCTGCGTGCGCGACATGCCCCACTTGGAGCGGGCGGTCTTGGTCTGGTCGCGCGGCTGAACAGCGATCTCGCTGCCTTCCATCTTGACCAGCACTTCGTCGTTCACCACGAACTTCAGCTCACCCTTGGGGCCCTTCGCCGTCACGGTCTGGCCGTTGACGGTCGCGGTCACGCCCTGCGGCAGCGAAACGGGTTTCTTTCCAATACGAGACATTTTGTTGTCCTCGTCACTTCTCTTGTTTCAGGTCTCTGTCTTCGGGAACGATCCGAAGACCGGATTCCACTTTGCGGTCAACTGCCAGATCAGAAGATCTGGCAGAGGATCTCACCGCCGACGTTCTGTTCACGTGCTTCATGGTCGGCCATCACGCCCTTCGGTGTCGAAAGGATGGCGATGCCGAGGCCGTTGGCGACCTGCGGGATCGACTTGGCCGAAACATAGACGCGGCGGCCTGGCTTCGAGACGCGGGCGATTTCGCGCACGACCGGCGCGCCGTCGAAATACTTCAGCTCGATCTCGATTTCGGACTTGCCGTTGTCGAAGTCGGTCTGGCTGTAATCGCGGATATAGCCTTCAGCCTTCAGCACGTCGAGGACGCGGGTGCGCAGACGCGAAGCCGGCGTCGAAACGCTCGACTTCTTGCGGCCATACGCGTTGCGGATGCGGGTCAGCATATCGCCGAGAGGATCGCTCAATGACATGTTATGTCCTCCTTACCAGCTCGACTTGACCAGGCCCGGGATCTGGCCGTTATTGCCGAGATCACGAAGCGCGATGCGCGATACTTTGAGCTTGCGATAGTAGGCGCGCGGACGGCCGGTGACTTCGCAGCGGTTGCGGATGCGGATCTTGGCCGAGTTGCGCGGCATGGCGGCAAGCTTGAGCTGAGCGCGGAAGCGCTCTTCCATCGGCTTGGACTGATCCATGATGATCGCCTTGAGCGCAGCCCGCTTGGGACCGTACTGGTCGGCAAGCTTGCGGCGCCTGTTGTTCTTCTCGACTGAGCTGGTCTTTGCCATTTCAGATTTTTCCTTTTCTCGCTGCCGTTACTGGCGGAAGGGGAAGTTGAAGGCCTTGAGCAATGCCCTGGCTTCGTCGTCCGTCTTCGCAGTCGTACAAACGATGACGTCCATGCCCCAGATCTGATCAACCTTGTCGTAGTTGATCTCCGGGAACACGATGTGTTCCTTGATGCCCATGGCGTAGTTGCCACGGCCATCGAAGCTCTTCGGATTCAGTCCGCGAAAGTCGCGGACGCGCGGCAGTGCGATGTTCACGAGGCGGTCGAGGAACTCGTACATGCGTTCCTTGCGCAACGTGACCTTGGCACCGATCGGCATCTTCTCGCGGACCTTGAAGCCGGCGATCGAATTGCGGGCGCGGGTGACGACGGCCTTCTGGCCGGCGATCATCGCCAGGTCTTCGGCCGCGATCGAAGGCTTCTTCGAATCGGCGGTCGCTTCGCCAACGCCCATGTTCAGCACGATCTTGTCGATGCGCGGAACCTGCATCTCGTTGTCGTAGCCGAACTGTTCCTGCAGCGCCTTGCGGATGGTCTCGTTGTAGACCTGCTTGAGGCGCGGCGTGTTCTGAGCCTTGGACTGTTTGCTTTCAGCCTTGGGCTTCGTGGTTTGAGCCTTAGCCATTGATGACTTCTCCCGAGCGCTTGGCGACGCGCACCTTCTTGCCGTCCTTCTGGAAGATGAAGCCGACGCGGGTCGGCTTGCCATCCTTGGGGTCGGCCAGCGCGATGTTCGACAGCTGGATCGGCGCTTCCTTGGTGATGATCCCGCCCTCTTGGGACTGGGACTGCTTCTGGTGACGGCGGATCATGTTGACGCCGCGCACCAGCGCGGTGTCTTCCTTCGGCTGCACCGAGAGGACTTCGCCCGAACGGCCCTTGTCCTTGCCGGCCAGCACGACGACCTTGTCGCCTTTTCTAATCTTTTGCATTGGTCCGGCTCCTTACAGCACTTCAGGCGCGAGCGAGATGATCTTCATGTGGTTCTTGGCGCGGAGTTCGCGCGGAACCGGTCCGAAGATACGCGTGCCGATCGGCTCTTTCTTGTTGTCGACGAGAACGGCCGCGTTCTTGTCGAAACGGATCACGCTGCCGTCCGGGCGGCGGATGTCCTTGGCCGTGCGAACCACGACCGCCTTCATCACATCGCCCTTCTTCACGCGGCCGCGCGGAATGGCTTCCTTGATCGACACCACGATGATGTCGCCCACGGAAGCGTATTTCCGCTTCGAGCCGCCCAGCACCTTGATGCACATGACACGACGGGCGCCGGAATTATCCGCGACGTCGAGGTTTGTTTGCATCTGAATCATGACTGGCCGCCTTCTTCTCTTCTAACGGGATGGGCTCAAAGCCCCTCCCCGGTCTGTCCAAAATTCGTTGTTTACGCCCGAGGTCAGGCTTGGTCCGAAGACACGACGATCCAGCGCTTGTCCTTGGAAATCGGCTTCGATTCCTGGATGAACACCTGATCGCCTACCTTGTGGGCGTTGTTCTCGTCGTGCGCCTTGTACTTCTTGGTCATGCGCACGGTCTTCTTCATCACGGGATGCGTGAAGCGCCGTTCGACCTTGACGACAACCGTCTTCTCGTTCTTGTCGCTGACGACGGTGCCCTGCAGAATGCGCTTTGGCATGGTTTTCGTCCTTAAGCCTTCTTAGCCGCGGACTTTTCCGCAGCGATGGTCTTGATACGCGCAATATCCTTACGGACCTGTCTCACGCGCGCGGTCTTCTCGAGCTGGCCGGTGGCCTTCTGGAAGCGCAGGTTGAACTGCTCCTTCTTCAGGCTGGCCAGGTCGTCGGTCAGCTGGTCCTGGGTCTTGGTCCGGATGTCTTCGGCTTTCATGATCAGCCCGTCCTTATTCTGCGATGCGCTGCACGAAGCGCGTCTTGACCGAGAGCTTGGCCGCGCCGAGACGCAGTGCCTCACGGGCGGTTTCTTCATTGACGCCGTCGATCTCGAACATGATACGGCCCGGCTTGACGCGCGCCGCCCAGTAGTCGACCGCACCCTTGCCCTTACCCATGCGGACTTCGGTCGGCTTCGAAGTGACCGGCACGTCCGGGAAAATACGGATCCAGACGCGACCAGCGCGCTTCATTTCACGCGTGATCGCGCGGCGGGCCGCCTCGATCTCACGTGCGGTGACGCGGTTCGGCTCAAGCGCCTTCAGCCCGAAACCACCGAAATCCAGGTTGGTGCCGCCCTTTGCGGTACCATGGATACGGCCCTTGAACTGCTTGCGGAACTTTGTGCGCTTTGGCTGCAGCATCGTTCTAACTCCAAATTCCTAAATGTCTCAGGCGTTTTCGCGACGACGACCGCGTTCGCGATCACCACCACCGCCATGCGCTGCATCGCTTTCGCTGGCCCGACGCTCCGAAGCCATCGGGTCATGCTCAAGGATTTCGCCCTTGAACACCCAGACCTTGACGCCGCAGATGCCATAAGCCGTGTGCGCTTCGGCCGTACCGTAGTCGACGTCCGCACGCAGCGTATGCAGCGGCACGCGGCCTTCGCGATACCATTCCATGCGCGCGATCTCGGCGCCGCCGAGGCGGCCGGCGCAGTTGATGCGGATGCCTTCGGCACCGAGGCGCATCGCCGACTGAACGGCGCGCTTCATGGCGCGGCGGAACGCGATACGACGCTCGAGCTGCTGGGCGATCGACTGGGCGACCAGGGTCGCGTCGATCTCCGGCTTGCGCACTTCAACGATGTTAAGGTGCGTCTCGGACTTCGTCATCTCCATCAGCTTCTTGCGAAGCTTCTCGATGTCGGCGCCCTTCTTGCCGATGATCAGGCCCGGGCGCGCAGCGTGGATGGTGACACGGCACTTCTTGTGCGGACGCTCGATCACGACCTTCGAGATGGCAGCCTGCTTGAGCTCCTTCTCGAGATACTTGCGGATCTTGATGTCCTCATGCAGCAGCTTGCCGTACTCGCCGGTGTTCGCGAACCAGCGCGAATCCCAGGTGCGGTTGATGCCGAGGCGAAGACCGATCGGATTGACTTTCTGGCCCATTATGCGGCCTCCCCTTTTTCTTCGACTTCACGAACGACGATCGTGAGGTGCGAGAACGGCTTCTCGATACGGCTGGCGCGACCGCGGCCACGGGCATGGAACCGCTTCATGACGATCGACTTGCCGACATAGGCTTCCGCCACGATCAGTGCATCGACATCCAGGTCGTGGTTGTTTTCCGCGTTGGCGATTGCCGATTCCAGCGTCTTCTTGACCGTGCCGGAAATCCGCTTGGCCGAGAATTCGAGATCGGAAAGCGCTGTCGCGACCTTCTTGCCGCGGATCAGCGCGGCAACGAGGTTGAGCTTCTGCGGGCTGATACGGATCGTGCGCAATACGGCGCGCGCTTCGTTATCAGCAAGCCTGCGCGGAGCTTTGGCCTTGCCCATGATTATTTCCTCTTCGCCTTCTTATCCGCGCCGTGACCGTAATAGGTCCGGGTCGGAGCGAATTCACCGAACTTGTGACCGACCATGTCCTCGTTCACCGAGACGGGAACATGCTTCTGGCCGTTGTAGACACCGAAGGTGAAGCCGACGAACTGCGGCAGGATGGTGGAGCGACGGCTCCACATCTTGATCACCTCATTGCGACCACCTTCACGAACCTTGTCCACCTTCTTGAGAAGGTAGCCGTCAATGAAGGGGCCTTTCCAAATCGAACGAGTCACTTGGCGTTACCTCTTCTTAGCTCTTGCGCTGATGGCGCGAGCGCAGGATGAACTTGTCGGTCGCCTTGTTGGACCGCGTCTTCTTGCCCTTGGTCGGCTTGCCCCAGGGCGAAACCGGATGGCGGCCACCCGAGGTGCGGCCTTCGCCGCCGCCGTGCGGATGGTCGACCGGGTTCATGGTCACGCCGCGATTGTGCGGGCGCTTGCCACGCCAAACCGTGCGACCGGCCTTGCCGTCATTGATGTTGCCGTGGTCCGGATTGGACACGGCGCCAACAGTGGCCATGCAGGAGCCGTGAACGACACGCTGCTCGCCCGAATTGAGGCGCAGGATCGCCATGCCCTGGTCACGACCGACCAGCTGACCGTAACCACCTGCCGAACGGGCGACCTGAGCGCCCTTGCCCGGCTTCAGCTCGATGTTGTGGACGATGGTGCCGACCGGCATCGAAGCCAGCGGCATCGCATTGCCCGGCTTCACGTCGACCGATTCACCGGACACGATCTTGTCGCCGGGAGCCAGACGCTGCGGAGCGATGATGTAGGACAGCTCGCCATCATCATACTTGATCAGCGCGATGAAAGCGGTGCGGTTCGGATCGTATTCAATGCGCTCGACCGTGCCGACGACGTCGAACTTGCGGCGCTTGAAGTCGATGATGCGGTACGAACGCTTGTGACCACCGCCGATGAAGCGGGCGGTGATGCGACCATGATTGTTGCGGCCGCCCGACTTGGTCAGGCCTTCGGTCAGACCCTTGACGGGCTTGCCCTTGTAGAGGCCCGAGCGGTCGACGATGACCAGCTGACGGGTGCTGGGCGTTACCGGGTTGAATTTTTTCAGTGCCATTGTTCTGTCCTCGCGGCCTTGCTCAGAGACCCGTCGCGACGTCGATCGACTGGCCATCGGCCAGCGTCACAACCGCCTTCTTGACGTCGCTCTGGCGGCCAACCGTGCCACGGAAGCGCTTGATCTTGCCCTTGCGGACAAGCGTGTTCACGGCCATCACCTTGACGCCGAACAGCGCTTCGACGGCGGCCTTGATTTCCGGCTTCGACGCCTTCTTGGCGACGTTGAAGACGACCTTGTTCTGCTCGGAGGCCATGGTCGACTTTTCGGTGATCGCCGGCGAGACGATCACGTCGTAATGACGAAGGTCGGTCATTTAAAACGCTCCTCGAGAGCCTCGACGGCGGCCTTCGAAAGGACCAGCGTGCCGCGGCGCAGAATGTCGTAGACGTTGATGCCCTGGATGGGCAGCACGTCGATGTTGGGGATGTTCGTCGCCGCCAGCTTGAAGTTCTTGTCAAGCTCGGCGCCGCCGATCAGCAAAGCGTTGGTCAGGCCCAGCGTCGCGAAATTCGCGATCAGCGCCTTCGTCTTGGCCTCGGTCAGCTTCAGCTCGTCGATGATGATGATCGACGCGCTCTTGGCCTTGGCCGAGAGAGCATGCTTGAGGCCGAGAGCACGAACCTTCTTCGGCAGTTCGTGCTCGTGGCTGCGAACGACCGGGCCGTGGGCCTTGCCGCCGCCGCGAAACTGCGGAGCGCGTGCCGAATGGTGACGGGCACGGCCCGTACCCTTCTGCTTGTACATCTTGGCGCCGGTGCGCGCGATCTCGGCGCGACCCTTGGTCTTGTGCGTGCCCTGCTGCTTCTTGGCGAGCTGCCAGCGCACGACGCGCTGCAGGATGTCTTCGCGCGGATCAAGGCCGAAAATCTCGTCGGAGAGTTCCACCTTGCCGGCGTCCTTGCCGCCCAGCGTTGTGATCTTGAGATCCATTATTCCGCTCCCTCTGTGGCCGGAGCCTCGTTCTTGGCGCCACTTTCGGCAGCAACGGCGCGGATCGCGGCAGGCTTCGGCGCATTGGCCGGCAGTGCCACCTTGGCCGCATCGCGGACCAGGATCCAGGCGCCCTTCGATCCGGGAACCGCACCGCGGATCAGGATCAGGCCGCGGTCGGCGTCGGTCGATACGATCTCGACATTCTGCGTGGTGACGCGGGTGTCGCCCATGTGGCCAGCCATATGCTTGCCCTTGAACACCTTGCCCGGGTCCTGGCGCTGGCCGGTCGAACCGTGCGTACGGTGCGAAACCGAGTTACCGTGCGTCGCACGGCCACCGCCCATGTGGTGGCGCTTAATGACGCCCTGAAAACCCTTGCCGATCGTCGTGCCCGTCACATCGACCTTCTGGCCGGCGACGAAGTGCTCGACGGTGATCTCCGCGCCGACATCGATCATGTTGTCGGCGGAGACGCGGAACTCGGCGACCTTCGCCTTCGGCTCGACGGAAGCGGTCGCGAAATGGCCGCGCATCGCCTTCGACGTGTTCTTCACCTTGGCAAGGCCAACGCCGAGCTGAACGGCGGTGTAGCCATTCTTCTCTTGCGTGCGCTGGGCCACGACCTGGCAGTTCTCCATCAGGAGAACGGTGACGGGAACATGTTCCCCGGCATCGTTATAGATGCGGGTCATTCCCACCTTTTTTGCAATCACACCTGAACGCATCGGTTCAATTCCTTTAGAGTTCCGGGCCAGGGGCACCGCCCCTTACCGCGCTCTCATTCCCTTAGAGCTTGATCTCGACGTCGACGCCGGCGGCCAGATCGAGCTTCATCAAAGCATCGACCGTCTGCGGGGTCGGATCGACGATGTCGAGCAGACGCTTGTGCGTGCGCATCTCGAACTGCTCGCGGCTCTTCTTGTCGACGTGAGGCGACCGGTTGACCGTGAACTTTTCGATCCGCGTCGGCAGCGGAATGGGGCCGCGGACGTTTGCACCGGTACGCTTGGCCGTCGACACGATTTCTTTCGTCGAGGCGTCGAGCACGCGGTGGTCAAACGCCTTAAGGCGGATGCGGATATTCTGTCCGTTCATGCGTCACTTCCTTGTTCTGGCGCGGCGCGGGCAACTCCCGCGCCCGCGACAGATCGGTTTAAGTCCAAATTACTCTTTGATGGTGACGACGATGCCGGCACCGACGGTGCGGCCGCCTTCACGGATGGCGAAGCGCAGCTTCTCTTCCATGGCGATCGGCA
>NZ_JAMYQH010000029.1:0-91911 GCF_040320765.1 Mesorhizobium sp. M0618
GAACTGACCGCTCGGCTTCGTCGTCATCGCAAGATCCCCGTTTCAAAAACAGGGAATCACATCCACACAATTTTGCAACAGGCCCCTTGAGGGGGAGATGGCCGGCAGGCCAGAGGGGGGTGTGCAGCCGTGCCGTTGCCGACCGCCCCGCCAAACTTTGTAACGGTCACATTTTTTCATTGGTGCGCCACATCTGTTTGCGGGCATCATGGAAAGACCTCTGTCCACTGGACCTCACATGACCGCCACCACCCCTCCCGGCATCGCCGACATCCACGCCGCCGCCGCGCGTCTCTCCGGCCTGATCGTCGAAACCCCGTTGATCGAATCGCAGGAGCTGAACAAGCGCTTCGGCGGCCGCATCCTGTTCAAGCCGGAGACGCTGCAGCGCACCGGCTCGTTCAAATTCCGTGGCGCCTATAACAAGCTGTCGTCGCTCAGCGAGGAGGAGCGCAGCCGAGGCGTCGTCGCCTTCTCGTCGGGCAATCATGCGCAGGGCGTCGCGGCGTCGGCGGCGATGTTCGGCGTCGAGGCGGTCATCGCCATGCCTTCAGACGCGCCGGCGATGAAGATCGCTAACGTCCGCAAGATGGGGGCGGAGGTGGTGCCGTTCGACCGCTTTCGCGACGATCGCATGACCGTGGTTCGCCCTTACATCGAAAGAGGCATGGTGCTGGTGCCGCCTTTCGACGACCCGGCCATCATTGCCGGCCAGGGCACGATCGGCCTCGAATTGATGCGCCAGGCAAAAGTGCTTGGCGTTGACCTCGATGCGGTGATCGTCCCCTGTGGAGGCGGCGGCTTGTCGAGTGGCATCTCCGTTGCTGTCAAGGATGCCTCGCCGGACACTGCGGTCTGGGCGGTGGAGCCCGAGCATTTTGATGACACCCGCCGGTCGCTGGCCGCAGGCGCCAGGGTTTCGAACGAGCCCGGCCATAGCTCCATCTGCGACGCGCTCCTGGCCGCCGAGCCCGGCCTGATCACCTTCGAGATCAACCGCAGGAACCTCACCGGTGGCATCGCCGTCTCGGACCAGGCGGCGGCTCAGGCGATGCGCGACGCCATGGCCTATCTCAAGCTGGTGGTCGAGCCCGGCGGCTGCGTGGCGCTGGCGGCACTGTCGTCGGGCGAGATCGAACTGTCCGGCAAATGCATTGCAGTGGTGCTGTCCGGCGGCAATGTCGATTTCGGGACTTATGCCGAGATCATGGCGGCGGCTTAGAGCGGTGACAGGCGGGTCGAGCGGATACCCTGAAATCCGGCAGCGCTGAGCATGGCCATCCACCGCCCGCTCGCGCGCTCGGAACTGCTTGGTGATACGGCATCGCTGGCCCGCACTCTCATCGGCAAGATCGTGGTGCGCGAGCTTCCTGAAGGCGTCGTCAGCGGCCGCATTGTCGAGACCGAGGCCTATGTGACCGGCGACGCCGCCGGGCACGGCTACCGGGGCATGACGCCGCGCAACCGTTCGCTGTTTCTCGAGCCTGGGCACGCCTATGTCTATCTCGCCTACGGCATCTCCTACATGCTCAACGTTTCGAGCGAGATGGTGGGGACCGGAACCGGCGTGCTGATCAGGGCGCTGGAGCCGCTCGAAGGCATCGCGATCATGCGGCTCAATCGCGGCATCGAGCGTTTGCGCGACCTGGCGCGGGGACCGGGAAGGCTCGCCCAGGCGTTGCGGATCGATCGTTCGCTCGACGGGCTCGATCTCTGCCGCGAAGGCCCGCTATGGCTCGGACATGATGGTGGCGAACCCGGCGAAATCGGGAAGAGTGTCAGGATCGGCATCTCGAAGGATGCGGACCGCCTGCTGCGGTTCTATGTCAAAGGGAACCCGTTCGTCAGCGGTCCAGCTTCGCTCAACGGTTAAGCGATGGCCGCTGATTGGCCTTGACCCTAATCCAGCGTCCGCCTGAACCGCACCAATGCCACACCGGCAAACAAGGCCACGAACACCACCAGCCAGCCGATCTCGCCTGCCACTGCGGGCAGTTCAGCGCCCTTCAGCATCACGGCGCGGGTGATGCGCAGGAAATGCGTCAGCGGGAATATCTCGCCGAAGATTTGCGCCCAGTCCGGCATACCGCGATAGGGGAACATGAAACCCGACAGCATGATCGACGGCAGGAAGAAGAAGAAGGTGAGCTGGAGCGCCTGCATCTGCGTGCGGGCGACGGTCGAAATCGTGTAGCCGAGCAGCACCAGCGCCAGCACGAAGATCAGCACGGCGGTCAACAGCAGCGACATCGACCCGGTGAAGGGGATTGCGAACAGCAGCTTCGCCGCCGCCAGCACCACCACCACCTGCACGCCGCCGACCGCCAGATAGGGCAGCACCTTGCCCATCATGATCTCGAGCGGGCTCGACGGCATGGCCAGAAGGTTCTCCATCGTGCCGCGCTCGGTCTCGCGCGTCAGCGCGATCGAGGTCATCATCACCATGGTCATCTGCAGGATGACGCCGAGCAGGCCGGGCACGATGTTGTATTGCGAGATGCCTTCGGGATTGTAGCGCCGGTGTACGACGACATCGAGCTGACCCTTGGCGGCCTCGGCGGCGGCTTCCTGCGTGCCTTGCGCCCTCAGCAGCGCCTGGCTGGCGACGGTGCCAAGCGTCGAGATGGCGCCGCTGGCCACAGCCGGGTCGGTGGCATCCGCTTCGATGAGTATCTGCGGGTTGTTGCCGCTCTCCACCCTCCTGGCGAAATCGGCGGGGATGGTGACGACGAAGGCGACGTCGCCGCGCGATATCAGGAACTCGGCCTCGGCGGCACTTTGCGCGACATGGTCGAAACGATAGTAGCCGGTGGTCTGCAGCGCCGCGACAATGGCACGCGTGTAGGGATCGTTGCTCGTCGCCACGAGTGCCGCCGGCAGGCTCTTCGGATCGTTGTTGATGGCGTAACCGAAAAGCACCAACTGTATCAGCGGCACGCCCAGCATCATGGCGAAGGTGATGCGGTCGCGCCGCATCTGGATGAATTCCTTGATCAGCAGCGCGCCAAGCCGGGCGAAGGAAAAGACGCTGTTCATGCCATGTTGTCCTTCGAGCCGGACATGAACTGGATGAAGACGTCCTCGAGGCTGGTTTCGCCGGGCGAAACTTTCACGCCCTTATGCTCTTTCTCGACGTCGGCGAGTGCGGCTTCGAGCTTCTTCCTGTCGGAGCCGACGACATGCAGCGTCGCGCCGAAAGGCGCCACCTGGTCGACGCCGGGGCGGCCCTGAAGCGCTTCGGCGACCTGATCGAGCCGCGGGCCCTGCAGGACAAACGTGGTCAGCCCGGCATTTTTCACCACTTCGGCGACGGTGCCGGTGGCCAGCATCTTGCCGTAGGAGATATAGCTGATGCGGTGGCAGCGCTCGGCTTCGTCCATGTAGTGGGTGGAGACCAGCACGGTCAGCCCGCCGCTGGCGAGGCGATGGATCTCGTCCCAGAATTCGCGCCGCGCCTTCGGATCGACACCGGCCGTAGGCTCGTCAAGCAGCAGCAATTTCGGCTTGTGCATGATGCAGGCGGCCAGCGCCAGCCGCTGCTTCCAGCCGCCCGACAAGGTGCCGGCCAGCTGGTTGCGGCGCGACGCCAGGCCGAGGTCCTCCAACGTGCGCGCCACATGCTCCTCGACCGGCTTCAACCGGTAGAGCCGCGCCACGAATTCGAGATTCTCGCCGATCGTCAAATCCTCGTAGAACGAGAATTTCTGCGTCATGTAGCCGACTTCACGCTTGATGCGCAGGCTCTCGGTGCGGATGTTGAAGCCGAGCACCGTGCCTTCGCCTTCGTCCGGCGTCAGCAGGCCACACATGATGCGGATGGTGGTGGTCTTGCCCGAACCGTTGGGCCCGAGAAAGCCGACGATCTCGCCCTCGGCGACCGACATCGTCACATGGTCGACGACGGTCTTGTCGCCAAAACGCTTGACCAAGCCATGGACGTCGATGGCGTTCATTTTGCACTGTCCGCGAGATCAACATCGACGATCTGGCCGGGCTGCAGCGGCCCGGCATCGCCCTCCGGCCGCGCTTCGACCAGATAGACCAGCTTCTGCCGGTTCTCGAGCGAATAGATCACCGGTGGCGTGAACTCGGGATCCGGCGAGACATAGCTGACGCGCGCCTTCACATCCGGGCCGCAGCCGTCGCAATGGACGCCGAGCAAGGTGCCGACCTTGACCGAGGAGAAAGCGTTCTCCGGGATGTAGACGCTGAGCTTGACCGCGCCGTCGGGCAGGATCGAGATGACAGGCGCCGTCGGACCTGATGTATCGCCCGGATTGCGGATGACATCGTTGACGCGGCCCGGAGAAGGCGCTGCCAGCACCCGCTTCGACAGCCGCCATTGCGCCTGCTCCAGGGCCGCCTGCGCCTGCTTGACCTGATTGTCGGCGGCCTTGATCGTCTCGGGGCGTGCCGGCAGGCCGCCGACGGCGAGATTGGCATTGGCCTGGCCGACCTGCGCATTGGCCGTTTCGAGCGAGGCCGACGCGGTGTCGAAGTCGGCTTGCGTGCCGGCGCCGCGCTTGAACAGATCGGCGGCGCGGTCGTATTTGCGCTTGGCGTCGGCGGCCTGGGCGCTGGCCATGTCGACCTCGGCCTTCAGCACGGCGATCTCTTCCGGCCGCTTGCCGATCTGCAGGTCGGCCAATTGCGCCTGGGCCTGGGCAAGGCCGGCCTGCGCCTGCGCCACCGCGATTTTTGCGTCGGCACTTTCCAGCGTCACCACGGTCGTGCCGGGCACCACACGGTCGCCGCGCTTCACAGCGACGGTCTCGACCTGCGCCACCTCGATCGGCGCCAGCAGCACGTAGTCGCCCTCGACATAGCCGACGGCCAGCGGGGCTGCCGGGGCACAGGCCGAGAAGAGCTGCGCGGCGAGCGGCAGCGAACACAGAAAACTCATGGTCTTTGCCCCTTTGTCTTTGCCCCTTTTCTGGCGGCCAATATGGCCTTGAGATTGCCCGATGTGACCGCCACCACCTTGGCGGCCTCCGCGGCGCCGATATCGGGCCAGCCCATGCGGCGCATCACCGCCTCGCGGCCGATGCGGAAATAGATGACCTGGCCGATCAGCGTGAACACGGTGAGCCTTGTGGCCTCGCTTTCGGCCGGCTCGCCGGTCGCCTGTTCCCAGAGCTGGCACAGCCGGCGATGCGTCGGCTCGAAGACGCCGTCATAGATGCGGTCGAGGGCTGCCGTCGGATGCGAAAGCTCGCGCAAAACGAACTGCACGATCTCGCCGGCCTGCGGGCTGGCCACGACAAAGCCGACCATCCGCTCCAGCGCCGCGAAGAGCTGTGCTTGCGCCGCCTCCGGACCGCCTGGCATCGGCGCCTGCGCATTGCCGAGCGCCTGGCCGGCCACACCCTGGATGGTCTCGACGATAAAGTCTGCGGCAGCGGCACGAAGGCCCTCCTTGCCGCCGAAATGATAGGCGATCGAGCCGATATTGGCTCGCGCCTCGGCGGCGATCTCGCGCGTCGAGGTGCCGTCGAAACCCTGACGCCCGAACAGTTTCAGCGCCGCGCGGACAAGCGCCGCACGCGTCATCTCGGCGGGAGATGCTTCGCGGCGAAGGTTTTTGGCATCGGGCTGCTCGATCATCTCGCGAGTTTAATCAATCGATTGATTAAAGTCAATTCACGAACGTCGATCCGTGTATGTCACCGTCTTGCCATGGGCAGCGGCAACCGCTTTAGTGCGCGGCCATGGGCAAGGAAGTCGAACGAAAATTCCTGGTCACCAGCACCGCATGGCGGGAGTTGGCCGAGGCCAATATCCGCATTCTTCAGTTCTATCTCGCTGCCGGCCCCGGGCGCACGGTGCGCATCCGCATCAGCGATGGCACTTCCGCTAGGCTGACGCTCAAATTCGGCAGCAAGGCGCGCGAACGCGACGAATTCGAATATTCGATCCCGCTGTCGGAGGCGGTGGAGATGCTGGACTTCGCCATCGGACGTGTCATCGAGAAGACACGTCACCATGTTAGGCACCGTGGCTATCTCTACGAAATCGATGTCTTTGGCGGTCCGCTCGCGGGACTTGTGATCGCCGAACTTGAGACGCCGGAGGACGTGCCGGACGAAATGCTGCCTGACTGGCTCGGCCGCGAAGTCACCGGCGAGTCAAAATTCTACAACGCGTCGCTCGCCCTTGGGGGGATACCGGAGATCGCCGCATGAGCTTTCGTATCGATCCGCGCCTGCCGCTGACCGGCGAGGTCAGACGTATCCTTGCCGAGGAAATCGGCAAGGCGCTGCATCACCTTGACGCCGCACGGAGCCGGCCGGAACAGGCGCTGCACAAATGCCGCAAGCGGCTGAAGAGCACTCGTGCCTTGCTGCGGCTTGTTCGTTCCGGCAACGAAACGTTTTGTGAGACCGAGAACCAATGCTATCGCAACGTGGCCGGCCTGCTTGCCGGTCCGCGCGAGGCGACAGCGCTGATCGAAACCATCGACCGGCTGGCGGCAAACTTTCCCAAGGAGAGCGCCGACGATGGGCTTACTGCTGCGCGCGACAGGCTGATCGCGCGCCAGCATGAACTGCACGAAGGCAGCGGGCTCGAAGCGGCGATCGGCGCGGCGACCACCGCTTGCGAGGATGGCCTCAAACGCATCGAAGCGCTGGCCTTGCCCGACCAGCCGGAACAGGCGGCCGACGTGCTTGCCGAAGGTGCCCGCGTCACGCTGCGCCGTGCCAGGAAGGCGCTCGACAAGGCCGGATCGCGGGGCGCGGCCGATGATTTCCACGATTTGCGCAAGGCGGCCAAGACCCACGGCATGCATCTGTCGCTGCTCGGCAGGCTGTGGCCGACACCGATCAAGGCCCGGCGCAAGGCGGTCGACGAACTGGGCGAGCGGCTGGGCGACCTGCACGATGTGCTGGTGATGCGCGCGCTGCTCGAGGCCGACGACCAGCCGCTCGGGCTGCCCGAGGACACGAAACTTCTGGGCAAGCTGTTGAAACGGTCGGAGAAGCAGCTGAAGAAGAGCTGCCTTGCTGAGGCGGCCGAACTGTTCAGCGACAGTCCCAAACGCTCGACACGCAAACTGGCCCGCAAGGCGCGTGACGATCTGGCTGCGCCGCCGGAAGAGGCCGCTGCGACGGCAAGCTGACTTGGCGCCTTTCCTCTCGGTCCGGACAGGGGGAGGAAAGGCGTGCGCTAGCCCTCATTACCCGCCCATGCTAATCGCCATGGGGCATGACCGAGCCCGGCGACACGCTTCTGGATCGACTTGGCCGCTGGCTTGCCGGCCGGCTGCAGGAAGAATCGTCCGGCTACGAGCCCTACACACCGTCCGATGCCGAAACGCTGCGCCGCACGCTTGAGCCCGGCGACATCCTGCTGATCGAGGGCAACCAGAAGATCTCGGCGGCGATCAAATACCTGACCCAGTCGACCTGGTCGCATGCGGCCTTCCATGTCGGCGACGCCTTGCCAGAGCCGCAAGACGGCTCGGAGCGGCCGCGGCTGATCGAGGTCACGATCGGCGAAGGCTGCGTCGCCGTGCCATTGTCGCGCTACCGCACCTACAACACCCGCATCTGCCGGGCGAGCGGGCTGGCGCCGGAGGATCGCGACAAGGTCGTCGCGTTCATGATCGGCAGGCTCGGCCTGAAATACGACCTCAAGAACATTTTCGACATGCTGCGTTTTTTCTTCCCGACACCGCCGGTGCCGGTGCGCTGGCGGCGCCGCATGCTGGCCTTCGGCTCCGGCGATCCGACGCGGGCGATCTGCTCGACGCTGATCGCCGAGGCCTATGGCCAGATCCGCTATCCGATCCTGCCCGAGATCACCCGTGCGCCCGGCCGAGCCTCCGCGCAGTCGAACTATTCGCGCAAGGAAATCCTGCACATCCGCCACCACTCGCTCTACACGCCGCGCGATTTCGACCTGTCGCCCTATTTCCGCATCGTCAAGCCGACGCTGGAATATGGTTTCGACTACCGGCAGATGGTCTGGGACGACAAGATTGCCGATCCCGGGGCGAAGGCCGCCGAATAGACGCGATCAAATGAGTCCAACCGCGTGGACGGCCCGGGAGCGCGCCGGCCGACGGCGCTTTGGCGTCAGTGCTTGCAAGCCGCGGCCCGCACGTCCGAGGGAGTAGCGTCATAACGCCGACGGAACGCCCGGTTGAAATAGGAAAGGTCGTTGAAGCCGGCCTCGTAGGCGATCGCGGTGATGCTGCGTCCGGCATGGCGTGGATCGCCGAGCATGCGATGGGCGCGCGCCAGCCGCTGGTTCATCATGAAATCAATCAAGGATGTGCCATCGCTCTCGAACAGCTTGCGGACGTAGCGGGCCGACAGTCCGTGGCGGGCGGCGACGTCCTGCGCCGACAGGTCGACATGGCCACCATGCGCTACGATATCGGCCTTGATGGCGCGCAAGCGGGCAACGCTGACGCCGCGGCCGCGTGCGATCTGGGCCGCATCCCTGGTCGCGCCCATGGCGAGTGCGGCAAGGTCGAAGACATGCGTCGCCGCAAGGTGGCAGGCCTCCGCGGTCAACTCGTCTCCGACCTCCTGGATCGAGCTGATATAGTCGAGCAACAGCCGCATCGCCCCGCTCTGGGTCGGCAAGGGCCGCATAAGGACCGCGGCCGGATCGCCGATCAGAGGCGAAAGCTGCTTGCGCGAAAAACTGAGATTGACGAAGCGGAACCCGCCGGCGCCGATCAGGTTGAGGCCAACCTCTTCACCGCTCATCATGAGCGCCTGGCCGTTGCCGACCGCCTCCTCGCGGCCGCGATGCTTCATCACACTGCCCCCGTCGAGGGCCGCCAGAAGAACGAAGTCGTCGTTGTCGATCAGCGACGACGTATGATGCACCCGGAATTCCGATGAGCTGCCGGTGGCGATGCCGAGGCCCGGCAACGCGCGCACCCGCATGTCGATCTGCGCCGGCGCCAGCGGATCGAGGTCCACCCTCAGAACGGTGCGGCCGTAAACCTCGCGCGTAATCTCGACGCGATCCCGCTCCGGAAACATCTCCGTCGCCAGCCTGAACGAAGCTGACGGCCCCATCGTCGCAGTCATCGACACCCCCATGCCCAAGAGCGCGGTCATATGCGCCGCGGCCTGCAAAACGTCAATCCCGGGCCGTTTTGGCCGCTTTCAGTGCCGTTCTGTCCAAGCTGACCCCCTTCGATGCCCCTAGTTTGCGGCGCGATTCCAAAACCGGAACCGCATTGGCGGCAATCCAAGGGGGCACGATGTTTCATTTGCAATTGTTCAAGACGCTGTCGGCACTGGCCGCGGCGGGCTTCAATCCGCGCGTCTATCTGCTGTCGATCGCCTTGGGCAACGCGGTGACCGATCATCGCGAGGCCAAGCTGCCGCCGCGCGCTGCCCGATGATGAGCAGCACCATGAAAAGGATCATTTTCCTGGCCCTGACCCTTGCCCTGGCGGGCTGCCAAACGGGCCAGGCCGACAACAACCCGGCATCGATCGCGAGCGCGGCCGGCAGCAAGAAGGCCCAGAACGAACCGACGACGGAAACGGCCTGCGCCGATGCCGCCAAGAAGGCGGCGAAGGCGCAGACCAATGCGGCTCTGCTCGGCGGTGTCCTGTCGATGGCGGGGGGTCTTGGCGGTCTGGCTGGCAATGGTGGGGTCATTGCCGGCCAGGCCGCCTCGATCGGCGGCTCGGTTCTGCAGTCCCAGGCGACGAGCAGTGCCCGGGCCGGCATTGCGGAGGATTGTTATGGCTGAGCGGCGTTTCGCAGCCATGCGCCGGCTGGCCGGCGCGCTCGCACTTGCCTGCATGATCTTCGACAGCCCGCAGGCCTTGGCGCTGACAGCGCGGGATGCGTCGGCGGTCGTCGGCCTGATCGAGGCCTTGCAACCCGAATTCGGTCAATTCGCCTATGACGAGGAGATCGCCGCCGACTGGTACGAGCGCGATGCCGCGGACAAGGGCTTGATCGGCACAGCCGGTTTCACCGCCGATAGCTGGAAGATCGCGCTTGGCGAGACCATGCGCGGGTTCCTGGCGACGATGCCGGTCGCAGAACTCGATGCCATTTTCGCCAAGCTCAGGAATGCCATATCCGGCATGAAGGAGCTGACCGACGCACAGAAGACAGAGACCATCGACGCCATCGACGAAGAGGTCGAAGGGTTGATGGCTTTGCGGGCCGAGGGCGACCCCTTCGCCGATGTCGTCAGGCCGCTGACGCCAAAAATCCGCAGCCTCATCCTCGGCCCGGCGATGGGGCGATAGGATGTTGGGCAACAGGAAACGGGTGGCGGGAAAAGCAACTCCGAGCGGGAGCCTCGAGGCCGAACATCGCGGCATTTTTCCAACCACGGCACGTGTCAGGCGGGGCAGCCCGATCGCGATGCTTATCTGCCTGCTGGCGTCCAGCTGCAGCCAGACGGCCGCCAGCCCGCCGATCACGCCAGAGCAGCATGCGCAATTGGCGGAGCTGGCGGCCGGCCCGGACTCGCCTGAGGGCCTTGGCGAGGCCCTGGCTGCAGTCGAGGCGACCAGGAAAATGCAGGACTGCAGGGCCAGCATGAACGAGACGGCCGGGCAGATGAAGATGATGGGCGCGGTCAATGGCGCGGTCGGCATCGCCGGCCGCATGGCAGGCCCAGGCGGCAAGACAGCGGCGAAAATGGTGGCCATCGGCACCGCCAGGGCCGTGCGCGGCAAGCTCAGCCGCCAGATGCAATCATGCTGAGACGATTGGCCGATCAGGCCGGCAGCGGCCGCCGTGTCTTGGCGGCCGGGTCCGTTGCTCTCGCACCGGCATCTCGCGCGTGCGGCTCGATCGGCATGATCGCCGGGAATGGCGTCGCGCCAAAGGCAAACGTCCATTTGTAGCCGACCAGCCCGTCTTCCGGCGTCGTGTGCTGATCGTGATGGGCCAGCAGTTTGGCGCGATCGGCGAGGTCCTGCGCCTCGCGTCGCACCATCTCCGCCGTCTCCGGCCGCATCCGCCTGCTAAAGCTGACGAAGGTCGCTTCCTTGTCGATATGGGTGATCGCCCAGCCGATGAAGTTCTTGTTGGTCATCTCGAACAGCGGCCGCAGCGGCCCTTCGAAATTCCACTGGATCGGCGTCTCGACAAGCAATCTCGCCGTGAGCCCGCGGCCGAGCGCGATCAGGCCGAGCTCCTCGAGATCGCGCAGATAGAGGAACATCGAGGCTTCGCTCAGGCCTTGCGAGCGCATGATGCCCTCGGGCGTGAATTTTTCCGACAGCATGACGAAGATGAACAGCAGTGCCGGCCGGCCGGCGAGCCTGCGTTCGATCTCCGGCGCGATGTGGTTGACCGGCCCAGGCCCCCGGTTCATCGAGCCGAGCACGTTCTCCAGCTCGACACCGGCGGCAGCGCAGATCTCCACCAGCCGGTCGAGCTTGCAGTTGCGCTCGTGGAAGATGCGCTTCACCGTCGGCTCGGAAACCCCCATGCGTTCGGCAAGCTCGCGATAGGTGACGCCCTTCGCCTTCAGCGTCCGCTTCAACGCGTCGAAGATAAGGCCGTTCATGGAATGCACCTCTTGCCGTGGGTTTCGTATCGAATTTCGATACTAGCGGTTATCGGCCTTTCCGGAAAGTATCGAAAATCATAGCTCTCCGCCGTCATCACAGGAGAGCAGCCATGAACACCCTCGTCACATCAGCCTTTCTCGCCGTCATCGGCATCGCAGCCGCGCCTGCCGCCGAGGCTGGAGAACTCTGGCGCGCCACCGGCCTCGAACAACCGGAATCGGCACTGTTCGACGCAGCCAACAATCGCCTTATCGTTTCCAACATATCAGGCAATCCCGGCGAGGCCGACGGCAACGGCTATCTCAGCGTGCTGTCCGTGGACGGCAGGACGGTCACCCGGCACTGGACCGACGGCATGGACGCGCCCAAGGGCATGGCGATAGCGGGCGGCAAGCTCTATGTCGCCGACATCACCAAGGTTCGCGTCGTCGACCTCGCCAGCGGCAAGCTCGTCGCCAGCATCACGGTACCGAACGCTGTTTTCCTGAACGACATGACATCGGACCAATCAGGCAAGATCTATGTCACCGACATGCTGGCCGACACGATCTATCGCATCGACGGCGAACAACCGGAACTGTTCGCTAGGGATGCGATGCTGGCTTCGCCCAACGGCGTCTTCGCCGATGGCGACAGGCTGATCGTCGCCTCCTGGGGCAAGGGCATCAAGCCCGACTTCAGCACGGCGGAGCCGGGTGGGCTGCTGTCGGTCGACATCGCCAGCAAGGTGGTTTCGCCCTTGCCGGGCGCGCAGAAATTCGCCGATCTCGATGGCGTCATAGCCATCGGCGACACCATCTACGCCACCGCCTACATGACCGGCACGCTCTACCGCTATCAAGCCGGCGGCGCGCCGGAAGCGTTGGCGCATTTCAAACCGGGCAGCGCCGACATCGGCACCGACGGCAAGTCGATCCTCTATGTGCCGTTGATGAACGAGGGCGAAGTGGCTGCGCTGAAGCTCGACTGAGAGCCATGATCGGTGCCTCAGGGCCGATCTCTGAGACGTTCGCCAACAGCCCCTGTCGTTCATCGGCGAGGATCGCCAACTCGAACTCTTATTGTGGCTAGTAAACGACGTCGCCCGGATCGGCCCGCCAAGCGCCAATAGCGTACATTGCCAAGCAGATATTTTGATGTCGCCTTTGGGCCGGTAGCAGTCCGTCAGCTTCTAGTGGAGAGGCATCGAAAGCGGACATCGGGTTGCGGGCGTACCGACGGCTCAATTGGGGCCGGCAGCAGACTGGCTGGTATTGTCGGGCAGCCGACGGTGGCGACGACGTAGGGAGACCGGTGCGGAGAGGGGAATCTGTGTTCTCAAACCAGCATCGACTGCTGGGCGGAGATACCCGCCGTCGCGCCTTGCGATATTGCCGTGGTGACCGAGGCCATGGCCGGGTTCGCAAGATCGCCGGCAGCATAGATGCCGGCTGTGCTGGTTTCGCGGCGCTCATCGACCTTGATGGCGATGCCGAGGGGCGTATTGACCATGGCGAGGCCCACTAATTCATGCAGGCTTGCGGACGGCTTGTTGCGCGGATGCGCGAACAGGATGTCGACCGCGGCATTGCGGCCGCTCTCGAGATTAACGGTGGTGATATGGCCCCGGTGATGGGCGATTTCGGCGATCCGGCCATCAACGACAGGTATGTTGCGGCGCGCCAGATCGGCCCGAACATCGGGTGAAATGTCGTGACCATCGGCGAAGACCGTCAATGTTTCGGTCCAGTCGTGGTACAGCCTGACATAATTGTGCGACGGCGGGCCGGACCAGACGAGGCCCCAATGCTGGTCGGCGACTTCAAAGCCATCGCAATAGGGGCAGGGCACAATGGATGTGCCCCAGCTTTCGGCAAAGCCCGGAACATCCGGCATCTGGTCGGCGACGCCATAACTCAGGATCAGGCGGCGCGCCCCAAGGCGTTCGCCATCGCCAGTGAGGACCGAGAAATCGTCGATGGTGCCGGAGATGCTGTCGGCCCGGCCATTGACCAGCCTGATCGTGGGATAACGCGCCAGTTGCTTCCGCGCTTCGGCCAGGATGTCCAGCGGTGGCTTGTGATCGTGGCCGAGCAGACCATGCGAGTGGCCGGCGAAGCGGTTGCGCGGCAGGCCGGTATCGAGAACGGTGACCTTGCGGCGGGCACGTCCGAGCTGCAGGGCGGCGGCGAGACCGGCAAAGCTGCCGCCGATGATGATGACGTCATCCATGGTGATGGGCTCCGTGTGTGGATGAGGGATGGCTTGGCCTGGCTTGCACATTTTTGACACTGCGTGGTATCGTAATTCAAGAATTATGATACTGTCAAGGACTGGAATTGTCGTGACCGAAAACAGCCAGGGCCGGCGCGGCCGGCCCGCCAATGAGGCGCTTGGCCAAACGATAGTCGACGCCGCGTGCGAACTCTTTGAGGAATTGGGTTTTCATGCGACGACATTGGACAAGGTCGCCCAGAGAGCGAAGATATCCAAGCTCAGCATCTATCGGCACTTCGAGAACAAGGAGGCGCTGTTCAGCGCGGCCATCGCGGCCCGCTGCCATCAGTTTGCACCACAGGCCCTTTTTGAAGGCGTCGACGGTTCGGCCGAAGATCAGCTCATGGTGGTGGGATCATCCCTGCTTCGCACGCTGTTGAACCCGGACGTCCGCAGTGTCGAAGCCATGATCATGGCCGACAAGACGAATCAAAAGTCGTTAAGCAAGCTCCATTACGAAGCCGGCCCCGCCCATGTCATCGCCCAAATCGAGGCCCTGTTGCGTCAGTTGCACGCGAAGGCGGTTCTGAACGTGACCGATCCTCTCCGGTCCGCCCGCCTGTTTGCCGCGCTTATCAAAGGATCCGATCTCCTGATTATCGCACGCTTCGATGAGGCGAGAGCAGAGGACGACAACGAAATCGAATCCTATTGCCGGTCGGCCGTCGCCATGTTCATCGCCGCGCACGGTGGCACGACCACCCGGGCGGATAGCCCAGGAGTACTTGCATGATATTTGGGGCTCGCATTGACATCAACGCGACTATTATCGTTGGGCAGCGGGCTGACCGGCGGCGTAACCTGCTACCACCCCATTCGAGGCCTTAGTGCTGGCTTAGCAGACCGTCAGCTTTCGGGAAGCTGCAACGATAGTCTGAATGGCGGAAACGAGGGCGCAAAGCGGCCGTTCACGTCGCGCCGTGCGTGAGTCAACCCAGGGCCAAAACGTTTGCGTTCAACCGGCGGACACCCGTGTGGCCCGCCGACCGGCAAATCCCGATTTCTACTCTGCCTCCAGCTTCCCTTTCAGCTGCGCCCGCGCATCCTTGATCGAGGCGGCATAGGTCACCAGCGGGCGCTTGACGCCGTGGTTGATCAGCATACGCCGGATCTGCGGCGCGGCACCTGATATGATGAAGCGGACGCCGGCGCGTTTCGCCTTGTGGGCGGCGCCCTCGATGACGTTGGCCGCCGTCGAATCGAAGAACGGTACGGCCGAGCAATCGAGGATGAAGTTTTTGCGCTGGTCGGCGATGCGGTCGAGCACGGTGCCGACGGTCGACGCGGCGCCGAAGAAGAAAGCGCCGGAGATGCGGTAGACCACGGTGTCGGCGTCGGTCGCCTCGCTGGCATCGTAGGCGTTGGTGCTGTCGGCGACATCCTCCTGCACCAGCGGCTGATCGGCCTCGACCGCAATCGATTTGGCCATGCGGTCGATGAACAGGATCGACCCCAGCACGAAGCCGACGACGATGCCTTCAGTGAGATCGCGGAAGATGACGAGCAGGAAGGTCGCCATCAGCACCAGCGCGTCGCCGCGTGAGGCACGCAGCAAGGTGGCGAAGGCCTGTTTCTCGAACATGTTCCAGCACACGACCGCCAGCACGCCGGCAAGGGCGGCGAGCGGGATGTAGCTGGCGAGCGGCGCCGCCACCAGCATCAAAGCGAGCAGGATGGCTGAGTGGACGATGCCCGAAACCGGTCCGTGGGCGCCGGCCCGCACATTGGTCGCCGTGCGGGCGATGGTGCCTGTGGCGCAGATGCCGCCGAACAGGGCGGACGCGATGTTGGCGAAGCCTTGCGCCACCAGTTCGCAGTTGGAACGATGCCGTCGGCCCGTCATTCCATCGGCGACCACCGCCGACAGCAGCGATTCGATGGCGCCCAGCAAGGCGAAGGCGATGGCATCCGGCAGCACGTCAATCATCCTGTCCAGGCTGACCGGTGGCAGAGCGGGCATTTGCAGGCTGCGCTGGATGCCGCCAAAGCGGGTGCCGATCGTCTCGGCGGGCAGCGAGAGAAGCGCCACGACCAGCGATGCCAGCCCGATGGCGATGAGCATTGCGGGCGATGTCGGCCGCCAGCGTTTCAGGCCGGCGATGGTGACGATGGTCAACACCGCCACCAAGGTCGCCGCCGGGTTGATGGTGCCGGCCGCCTCGGCGACCGCGATCAGCTTCGGCACCAGCGGTCCCGGCTCCTTGCCGGCAAGCTTCAGCCCGAACAGTTCGACGATCTGTCCTGAAAAGATGATGACGGCGATGCCGGCGGTGAAGCCGACCGTCACCGGATAGGGAATGAATTTGATGTAGGTGCCGAGACGAAGATAGCCGATGGCGAGCAGGAAGACCCCTGCCATCATCGTTGCCAAAAGCAGCCCATCGATGCCGACGCGGGCAACCGTCGCTGCCACCAGCACAATGAAGGCGCCGGCCGGACCGCCGATCTGGAAGCGGCTGCCGCCGAGCGCAGAAATGATGAAGCCGCCGACGATCGAGGTGTAGAGGCCGCGCTCGGGAGCGACCCCCGAAGCGATCGCGATCGCCATCGACAAGGGCAGCGCGACGATGGCGACCGTCAGCCCGGCAATGGCGTCCGCCTTGAAGTCGGCGAACGTGTAGCCCTCGCGCCAGACCGTCACCAGCTTCGGTGTGAACAATTCGGAAAATGTCGGCTTTACCGACCTGTGGGCCGGTTCATGCACTGCCCGCTGCGTCTGATCCATGGACTGCCTTTCGCACCCTGAAAGGCGGCGGGATCGTCGGCAGGGCTGTCGGCGGTCGCCGTCGCGACTTTATGCCGGCTCAGCCTTGGGACCCCGCGGCACGGCAGGCTTGAGGCGCACGCCCCGGCCGCCGCGCTCGCTGGTCTGGTTCTCGCCGATCAGCTCCACCCCGGCCTCGTCGAGAGCCTGGATGACCTTCATCAGCGTGTCGACCACGCCCCTGACCACGCCATCGCTCGCCTCCATGCGCTGGATGGTCGGAAGCGAAACGCCGGCGCGCTCGGCGAGCGTCTTCTGATCGATGCCGGCCAGCGCCCTTGCGGCACGCATCTGCGCGGCAGTGATCATCGACCGGAATCCCCGTCTGAGTCTGCAGAAATGAGGTATAATACCATCATTGTGATGTTTCAAGCATTAGTATGAACGTCTGGGACGTAAGGCGCGGCGCATTGACTGACCATTTTTTCAGATACTTTCCCGGGCTGATCAACCGGCTGATCTAGTCTCCAGTCTCGCCGTCCGGGTGCTGCCCACGCCATCGCTGCCACGCCCGGGCAGCGAGCCAGCAAAGCATCGCCCAGACGAAGCCCGCGCACCAGCCGGCAAGCACGTCCGATGGCCAGTGGACGCCAAGATAGATGCGGCTGATGCCAACCAGCAGCGTCGTCAGCACCGCCAGCGACAGCACATAGATCTTCGTCGTTCGACCGGGCAGGAAGCGTGCCGCCAGCGCGCCGAGCGTCAGGTAGGTCACCGCCGACAGCATGGCGTGGCCGCTCGGAAAAGACAGCGTCGTTTCGTTGACGAGATGCGAGACGAGTTCGGGGCGCGGCCGGTCGATGCCGGCTTTCAGCAGGCTCGACAGCACCTGACCGCCGGCCACCGCCACGAAGATGAAAAGGGCGGTCGCCGGCCTGCGGATAAGCAGGAGATACACGATGACCGCCGTCACGATCAGCACCAGCACGCTGCCGCTGCCGAGGCTGGTGATGTCGCGCATCGCCCCTTGCAGCCACAGCGGGCCGACCGGGCTGTCGGGGCGGCCCGCCTGGCGGAAGGCGAGCAGGATTTCGGTATCGAAGGCGTGCGGCGTGGTGGCGCGCGCCATCTCCATCAGCTCCTCGAATCCCCACAGGCCGGCGGCGATGACCAGGCCGGCCAGCAGCACCGGGAATTCAACCCGGTTGAGCAAAGCGTTCGCGGCGTTCTTCATCGGCAATTCGCCCGTTACAGCCGGCCTTGCAGATAGGGTCCGAGCGTGATCAGCGCCACCGCTGCGATCGCCAGCATGATCCCGGTCGCCTGCAGCGCATTGACGCGCTCGCCGAAGAAGACCAGTGCCACGACGTTCACCGAGACCAGCTGGATGACGGCGGAAAGGCTGAACGACACCGACATGCCGAATTCGCGGATCAGCCGCAGCATGATCAGATTGCCCAGCGAATAGAGTGCCAGCGTCAGCGCGATCTTGCCAAGGCTCGGCGCCAGGCCCCATTGCTTGGCGGCTGTCGCCGCCAGCAGGAAAATGACCGTCGAAAAGCCGAGCTGCAGCAATCCTGAAAAACTCAACGCTCCGTCCCCTCTCGAAGCGGCTCCCGCCGCGTGTGTCGCGGACGTTGTTTCCCAAGCGCGCCGGGACGTCAAGCGACCTCGACCAAACGAAGCTCTTGGCAATGGCAAGCCGGAAGCTCAAAGTACTACCATCGCCCAATCTGTCGGTTCGAAGGGCGGTCAGGGGCTCATGATTCGCAGTTTTCAAAACCTGGTGCGGCGCTGGAGCGAGCTTTCCCTTGCCCTGCAATTCGTCATTGCCGGCGGCTTTGGCCTGCTGGCTGTCATGTTGGTGGTGGGCACCTGGGTGACGGCGCAGATCCGGGACGGCGTCATCCGCAATTCGGCCGCCACGACGGCGCTCTATGTCGACAGCGTGATTGCGCCGCTGCTTCCCGACTTGCGCAAGGAGCAGGAGCTCAGCGAGTCCGTCAAGCAGGCGCTGGACGAGACGCTTGGCCAGGGCGCGCTTGGCAAGCGCCTCGAATCGTTCGTGCTCTGGCGCCGCGACGGGACGGTTCTCTACGCCAAGGAGACGGCCCTGATCGGCCGCCGCTTCGGTCCGAGCGACAATCTGCGTTCCGCCTTCGAAGGCAACGTCGTCGCTGAATTCAATACATTCGATGATGATGAACGCGAGGAGAAGGCTACCCGCTTGCCCTTGCTGGAGATCTACAATCCCGTGCGCGAGCCCTGGTCGGGCGAGGTGGTGGCGGTCACCGAGTTCTATGAGATCGCCGACGATTTCCAGGCCACCCTGGCGTCCGCTCTGTGGTCGAGCTGGCTGATCGTGGCCGGCGCGACCCTGGCGGCATTCCTGCTCCTGTCGGGCATCGTCCTGCGCGGCAGCCGCACCATCGACGACCAGCGTGGGGCGCTACGCCGCCAGGTGTCGGAGCTGCAGGATTTGGTGGCGCAAAACAGTGCCTTGCGACTGCGCGTGCAACGGGCCTCTCGCCGCGCCACCGCGCTCAACGAAAGATATCTGCGCCGCATCGGCGCCGACCTCCATGACGGCCCGGCCCAACTCGTGGCCCTGGCGGCGCTGCGCATGGACAGCCCGATATTTTCCAGCGATGGCCATTCGGGCGTAAGCCGTTCGACCGAGGTCGCGATGATCCGCAAGACACTGGAGGATGCGATGCGCGAAATACGCGGCATCTGCACCGGCCTTGTCCTTCCGCAGATCGAGACGGCTGCCGCAAACGACATTCTGCGGCTGGCCGTCAAGGAACACGAGCAGAGGACGGGAACGTCGGTGACGCTGACGCTGGCCGGACAGTTGCCGGAACCCGGCGCTTCCGAGAAGATCAGCATCTATCGTTTCGTTCAGGAAGGGCTGAACAACGCCTATCGCCACGGGCTAGGCAAGGATCAGGCGGTGAGCGCCGGGATGAAAGGTGGCAGGCTTTTTGTCGAAGTGTCGGACGGCGGGCCGGGTTTCGATCCGGCGGCACGGGTCGAGGGTCTCGGCCTCGCCGGCCTCAGGGAGCGGGTCGAAAGCATTGGCGGACAGTTCGAAACCTTGACCGGGCCGCAAGGTACGCGTTTGGTGATCCGTCTGTCGGTCGAGGAGCAAGCATGACTGGTACCATCCGCATCGCCATTGTCGACGATCATCCCCTCTTTCGCGAAGGTGTGACGCGCAGCCTGTCGGAGATCGGGGGCTTCGAGATGGTTGGCGAGGGCGCCACGGCGCAGGATGCCGAACGCCTCGCCACGACGGTGCGGCCCGACATCTTGCTGCTCGATATCTCCATGCCGGGCGGCGGGCTGACCGCGGTCGCAAGCATCCTCGCCAGCCATCCCGCCCAGAAGATCGTCATGCTGACCGTTTCGGAGGCCAATGCCGATGTGACAAAGGCGCTGAACGCAGGGGTGAATGGCTATGTCCTCAAAGGCGTCGGGTCGCGCGGGCTCGCCGACATCCTGCGCAATGTTGCAGCCGGCGAAAGCTATCTGTCGCCGACGCTGTCGGCCCGGCTGCTTTCGGATCTCCAGTCCCAGCAGCCGACCGACGGCATTGCGGAACGGCTGCGGCAGCTCACCGATCGGCAGACGGAAATCCTGCGGCTGGTGGCGGAGGGGCTGAGCAACAAGGAAGTCGCCTTGCGGCTTGAGCTGCAGGAGAAGACCGTCAAGCATCACATGACCGGGGTGCTGTCGAAGCTCAATGTGCGAAACCGCACCGAAGCGGCCTTGATGATGCGTGAGTTGCGCGACCGCGACAGGCCTTCTTAGAGCATTTCACCGTTTCACGGAAACGGCGAGCTGCTCTAATTCTTTGTTTTGACGCGATTCTAGACGGAAAACCGCTTCACACTTTTCCTAGAATTGCTCCAGGCCAGGTACGGAGAAATGCGCAGCGGTTTCCCGTCCCGGATTGCGCAAAAGCACGTCGCGCCTCGGGACTGCAGCCATTGCGGTGCCGAAAACCGGGACGCTGGCCAAAAACGAGGTCACCTCCGCCGGGGGGCGGCGGAGGTGACGTGCAAAGCTGACCGTTGCCTGTTGGCCAGCTTCACAAGGCCTTGAGACGATTGGCATCGGCCGGGGTAGCCTGGCGGTCGATGATCGTGCGACCGAGCGCGTCCTTCATGCTGAAACGACCGTTCTCGAGCTTTTCCGTTATGCCGTCGGGGTGCCGGACCGTGATCTTGTTGCCGGTCACGTCGACCTTGTCACCGGTCTTTGCATTGACATGGCTCCCGCTCTTACCCTGATTGGATCCTGATTTGCCGCTGTTGCCATTCCCATTGCCGTTGCCGCTATTGCCGCTGTTCCCGCTATTGCCTCCGCCGGAATTGCCGCCGTTGCCGCCCCCACTGTTGCCTCCGCCCCCACCACCACCGTTGCCGTCGCCACCTTTGCCGGCGTATGCGCTGGCGGTCTGGATGCCGGAAACGGAGCCGTCCAGGACAATTTGGTAGGGAGCAATCGTCAACGCCAGCGCCGCTGCCGATTTGAGCGCCAGCCGGCAACAACGGGTCGTGACCGATCTGTGCATTTTGATCTCCGACGACTGAGCCCGGCGCGCCCCACCCCAACGTTGCAGTGCAACAACATTGCCGAAAGACGCGGCGCCCGGAAGCGACCTCCGACCGTTGCGGTTGTCAACTAGGACCTTTGCAAGCGCAAGATTGGACTAAAGTCCCAAGCCTATGCTACATTAGCTTTGCATGAACGGCGCCGCGACCGCCATCGCTAAACGGGAGACTCGCTTTCCCGACGCCTGACGACGGCAGACGCCGAACATCAAGTCACCTCCGCCGGGGGCGGCGGAGGTGACTTGTCGAGCCGGCTTTGTCCGTTGATCCGTTGGCAACGACTGACGTCATGCGCCGTTGTAAGATGCGCGCGAAACATGCCGCCGAAGGTCTCCTTCCTCTCGAAAGACGATTCCGGAGCAGCTCACGGCCTTCGGGAATGCTGAGCCAGCGCTGCGCGCAATGCCTGTCGCGTCTGAAACGTCTCCCGATGTCACGAAAATGTGACCCGGCGATTATAAGGGGGTCAACAGGTACCCCACGCTCCAGCCACCCGACAGCCAGAGGCAAGCCACGATGACTGACCTTCGCTCCCCCGACACCCGATTCCGCACCAGCCTGCTCGAGGAAAACGACGGCCCGGCGATCAACGCCTCCGACAACCGCACCATGGGCGAGATCATCGCCGCGCGGTTCTCGCGCCGCGGCTTCCTCAAGGGCTCGCTGGCCGTCTCGGCCATCGCCGCCACCGTCAGCCCGCTGGCGCTGATCAGCGCCGACGAGGCCAGGGCAGCGGGAGGCTCGGCCTTCGCGTTCGACGAACTCGAGGCCGGCATCGACGACAAGCACCATGTCGCGTCGGGTTACGATGCCGATGTCCTGCTGCGCTGGGGCGATCCGTTGTTTGCCGATTCGCCCGACTTCGACCCGACGAAACAGTCGGCCGAGGCCCAGGCGAAACAGTTCGGCTACAACAATGACTATGTCGGCTACATCCCGATCGACGGCTCGGCCGAACATGGCCTGCTGGTGGTCAACCACGAATACACCAATCCGCATCTGATGTTCCCGGGCATCGTGAAGATCGTCGAAAAGGACGGCAAGAAGTCGGCAGAAGTCGCACCCCTCTCGAAGGAGCAGGTCGATGTCGAGATGGCCGCCCATGGCGGCACCATCGTCGAGATCCGCAAGGACGGTGGCAAATGGCAGGTGGTGCGCGACGGCAAGCTCAACCGCCGCATCACCTCCAACACCGAAATGGCGCTGTCCGGCCCGGTTGCCGGCCATGACCGCGTCAAGACCAATGCCGATCCGTCCGGCACCAAGGTGTTCGGCACGTTCAACAATTGCGCCGGCGGCGTCACGCCCTGGGGCACCTATGTGATGGCCGAGGAGAACATCCATGGCTATTTTTCCGGCGAGCTGCCGGAAGGCCACAAGGAAGCCGCGAACTACAAGCGTCTCGGCATTCCCGAAGGCGCCTATGAATGGGCGGCGCATTACGAGCGTTTCGACCTCGCCAAGGAACCCAGCGAAGCCAACCGCTTCGGCTGGATCGTCGAGGTCGATGTCAACGACCCGACCTCGACGCCGAGGAAGCGCACCGCCATGGGCCGCTTCAAGCATGAGGGCGCCGAATCGATCGTCGCCAAGGACGGCCGCGTCGTCTTCTATCTCGGTGACGACGAGCGCTTCGACTATGTCTACAAGTTCGTGACCAGGGCCGCGTTCAATCCGAACGATCGTGCCGCCAACAAGGACCTGCTCGACGATGGCACGCTGCATGTCGCCAAGTTCGCCGAAGACGGCACGGTCGAATGGCTGCCGATCGTCTTCGGCCAGGGGCCGCTGACGGCTGAAAACGGTTTTGCCAGCCAGGCCGACGTGCTGATCGAGACGCGCCGCGCCGCCGACCTGCTCGGCGCCACCAAGATGGACCGCCCGGAAGACGTCCAGCCCAATGGCGTCAACGGCAAGGTCTATGTCATGCTGACCAACAATTCGAAGCGCAAGGCCGACCAGGTCGACGCTGCCAACCCGCGCGCCGAAAACGCCTTCGGCCACATCATCGAAATCGCCGAGGACGGCGGCGATTTCACCGCCGCCAAGGGCAAGTGGGAAGTGCTGCTGAAATGCGGCGATCCGGCGGTCGCCGATGTCGGCGCCACCTTCTCGACAGCAACGACGGCCAATGGCTGGTTCGGCATGCCCGACAATTGCGCGGTCGATTCGGCCGGGCGTCTCTGGGTCGCGACCGACGGACAGGGGCCGAAAGCCACCGGCCGCACCGATGGCCTGTGGGCAGTGGACACCGAGGGGGCGGCGCGGGCGACCTCGAAACTGTTCTTCCGCGTGCCGATCGGCGCCGAGATGTGCGGTCCGCTGTTTGCGCCCGACGACCAGACCGCCTTCGTCGCCGTCCAGCATCCGGGCGACGGCGGAGAGGACTGGGAAGCGTTCGGGCGCCCCTCTTACTATGAGGACCTGTCGACGCGCTGGCCCGACTTCAAGCCCGACATGCCGGTGCGGCCGTCGGTGGTCGCCATCACCAGACAAGGCGGCGGCAAGATCGCGGTCTGATTGCCCACTCGCATGGGCAGCAGCGGAGCAGAATTTGCGCCGCTGCTGCGCCTTGAAGCCGCGGCATGTATCCCTTGGGCTGCGGAGCAGCTCCAGAGGTCTGCGCCGCGTCGCTTCGCTCCTTGCTCCGCCCCAGGATGACGAGGCGACGGGGGAAGTCGGTCAAGCCTCGGGAAAGATTGGCAATTTAAACGTGGCGCTCTAGGTCTTTATCAGGAGATCGCCATGTCGAAGTCTGTCTATGACCGTGGCTTGCTCAAGCCAGCCGATATCGCCAAGCTGCAGCGCGTGTTCGACGAGGCCTGCCGGCGGCGCGAGGCACATCCCGATTCCGCCGACGCGCGGGAAATCGCGCTTAACCTGCTCGCCCTGCACAATGCCGGCATGGTGGAAGAAGACATGCTGATGGAAGCCGTCGGTTTCCGGCGGCTGGAACCGAAATCAGCGTGATGCGCTGGATTGGTGCGGGGCCGACCTTGCAATTCGTTTGGCGATCGCCTTGGCCAGGATGCCGGCATTGGCGAAGCAGCCGCGAATGCTTGGCCGCATGCCGGTGAACCACAGACCGGGCAATTTTGGATCGGCTTGGCCACCGTTGAAGAGCGGAACGCCCTTGGCGTCGAGCACGCCGAGCTTGCCGACCATGGGCTCCAGCCCGGTGCGGTAGCCTGTCGCGGCAATGACGATGTCGGGATAGATCAGGCTGCCATTGGCCAGGATCACGCCATCGCGGGTGAATTCCCGTATGCCCGGCACGACGGTGATCTTGCCGGCCTTGATGGCGCCGACGGCGCCGTCATCGGCGGCGATCGCGGTATAGTCCGAGGTCAGGCGGCTGGCGCCGCCCGCAGGCGCGGGCGGCAGGCCGAATTTGGTCAGGTCGCCGAAAACCAGCCGCTGCGTTGCCGCCATCACGGCATCGGCGATCCGCAAAGGCAGGCGCGCCATGAGCGGCGAAAGCCTATGCACGGCGATCTTGGCAATCCGCTTGGGCAGCAAAGCGGGGCCGCTGCGGGCCGACAGCCAGATGGCGGCCGTGTCTATGCCGGCCAGATGATTGAGCGCGTCGAAACCCGAATTGCCGGCGCCGACGACCAGCACTCTTTGGCCCGCATAGGCTTGCGCGTCACCGAAATCCGCCGAATGGATGATGCGCCCGACGAAATCCTTCATGCCTTTCCATTCGGGGGTGAATGGCTGCCTGTCGCGGCCGGTGGCGATGACGACATTGCGGGCGAAGCGCAGTCCGGCGCTGGTGCGCAATGCCCAGTGATCGCCCTTGAAGGTGATCTCTTCGACCGCGACGCCAAACTGCACCGGCAGCCGGTTCTCCTTCTGGAAATCGTTCATGTGGCGGATGACGACCATCCTTTGCGGAAAGGCGGGCGTGCCAGGGGGAAAGGCGAGACCAGGCAGCGAAGAAAGATCGCGATGGGTGTTGAGATGCAATTGCTGGTGGCGCCGGTGCCAGGGCTCGGCCAGCCGGCTTTCCTTTTCCAGGATCGCCGTCGGCACGCCGGCGTTCATCAAGGCATGCGCGGCGGCCAGCCCAGCAGCACCGGCGCCGACGACGATTGCCGGCTCGACCATGGCCGGCAGATCCGCAACCGATCTGATTGTCGTATCCGTCATTCACTCGAATCCCATTGGACGTCCCGCCGCAAGGCTCGCAGGACGCTGTAACCGTTTGATCGCGCGCAGGATCCCTGCAGCAAACCGCGGCCGAATTTCGAGCGATGCGATTTAGAGCCACACGCCGGGCCGCGGTTGCGCTCTATATGGCATATGCGCGATATCAACGGTAATCAGGTCGCGGCAATGTGATTGATTCGAGGCCTTGGGTGGCTGGCGGGTCTCGGTTATCCCCCACGCGCATGTCCGAAATCGAGTCCGATTTTCGAGTCATGCGCAGAATCAAAGTGTTACAGCACCTTGGCGCGTCCTGGACGGCCGGCGCTGTAGGCGGCACGCGGAATCTCGACCATGCCCTCCTTGCGGTTCCATTTCGACAAGATCCTTGAGGCTGCCGCGCCCGAGGTCGAGCGGCAGGCGCTGACCCATGTCGAACGCCTGGCACTGGTGCGCCGCTATGGCGACTTCTCGCTCGCCTATTCCACCGCCGTGCAAGGCAAGCTTTCCTATTTCGGCGACGCCGACGGCTACATCGCCTTCGGTACCAAGATGAAGCACCATTTCGCGCTCGGCGACCCGGTGGCGGCTCCGGCGCGTCGGGCCGATTACATCAAGCGCTTCGTCGAGACCGCCGGCAGCCCATGGTTCGTGCAGGTGGGCGAGGACACCGCACGCGTGCTGGCCGGGCTTGGCTACAAGGTCAATCGCCTCGGCATCGACACCCGCCTCGCCCTGCCCGAGCATGATTTTTCCGGGAAGCGCAACGAGACCGTGCGCTACTCCGAGCGCTGGCTGCTGAAGAAAGGCTTTTCGTTCGAAGAGGACAAGCGCACCATCTACCTCGACGAGATCGCCCGGCTTTCGGAAAACTGGCGCGGCGACCGCATCGTCAAGCGCTGGGAGATGGGCTTTCTCAACCGCCATTTCGCCGACCATCTCGGCACCGACATGCGCCGTTTCGTCCTGCACGGTCCCGATGGCGAACTGGTCGCTTTGCTCGACTTCGACCCGTTGTTTGCCGACGGCAAGGTCATCGGCTACACCACCGCCTTCAAGCGCAAGCATCTCGACGCTTCACCGCATGCCGAGGTCGGCCTGACCAAATTCGCCGTCGACCGTTTTCGCGAAGAGGGCATCTCGGTGGTCACGCTCGGCCTGTCGCCGCTCGTCGATGTGGGTCCGAGCGGATTTGCCGAAAGCGATTTCTGGCGCAATGCCTTCCAGCGCGCCTATTCTTCGCCCTGGGTCAACCGCCGCAGGTTCAACCTGCAGGGCCAGGCGGCCTTCAAGCGCCGCTTCCACGGCGTCGAAGAGCCGGTCTATATCGCCTTCCGCAAGGGAACGTATGTCGAGATGCTGGGGCTGCTGCGGCTGGTCAAGGCGATCTAGGTCTGCTGATATTCAGGTGATGCCGGCCTGCAAATGGCGGCTTCCTGCGCTTCCGGTGCTCACGTACGAAAAGTACGCTCCGCTCCGGTTCTCGGAATCCACCATTTTCGTCTCGGCCTGACCTGAATCTCAACAGACCTGTACTTTCGCCGCTCAATTCCTCAGCCGATAACCGGTCCTGAAGATCCAGGCGACGATGCTTATGCAGACCAGCAGGAAGACGACCGTCATGCCGAGGCTGACGCCGACCGAAACGTCGGACTTGCCGTAGAAGCTCCAGCGGAAGCCGCTGATCAAATAGACGACCGGGTTGAACAGCGTCACCGTGCGCCAGATCTCGGGCAGCATGTTGATCGAATAGAAGCTGCCGCCGAGGAAGGTCAGCGGCGTGATGATCAACAGCGGCACCAGCTGCAGCTGCTCGAAACTCTTCGCCCAGATGCCGATGATGAAGCCGAACAGGCTGAAGGTCACCGCCGTCAGCACCAGGAAAGCGAGCATCCAGAACGGATGCAGGATGGTGAGCGGTACGAACAGCGAGGCGGTGGCCAGGATGATCAGGCCGAGGATGATCGATTTGGTCGCGGCGCCGCCGACATAGGCGATGACGATCTCCAGATAGGAGACCGGCGCCGACAGAAGCTCGTAGATCGAGCCGACGAATTTCGGGAAATAGATGGCAAAGGAGGCGTTGGAGATCGACTGCGTCAACAGCGACAGCATGATCAGACCCGGCACGATGAAGGCGCCGTAGCTGATGCCGTCGATCTCGGTGATGCGCGAGCCGATGGCCGAGCCGAAGACGACGAAATACAGCGATGTCGAGATGACCGGCGAGACGATGCTCTGCAGCACGGTGCGGAAAGCACGCGCCATTTCCATCCGGTAGATCGCCCATACTGCGCGAAGGTTCATGGCTCCCTCCTCACCAGATTGACGAAGATCTCCTCGAGCGAAGAGTTTTGCGTGTCGATATCGCGGAACTGGATGCCGCCGGCCTCGAGGTCGCGCATCAACGAGGCGACGCCGGGCCGCTCGGCCTGGTTGTCATAGGTGTAGGTCAGCTGCCCGCCATCGGGCGACAATTCGAGCGCATAGCGCGAGAGCGCCTCGGGAATGGCCGTCAGCGGATTGCGCAGTTCCAGCACCAGCCGCTTGCGGCCGAGCTTGCGCATCAGTTCGGCCTTGTTCTCGACCAGGATGATCTCGCCGCGATTGATGACGCCGACGCGGTCGGCCATCGCCTCGGCTTCCTCGATATAGTGCGTGGTGAGGATGATGGTGACGCCGTCCTCGCGCAGCCGGCGCACCATCGCCCACATGTCCTGGCGCAGCTCGACGTCGACGCCGGCGGTCGGCTCGTCGAGGAACAGGATGCGCGGCTCATGCGACAGCGCCTTGGCGATCATCAGCCGGCGCTTCATGCCGCCCGACAGGGTGATCGCCTTGGCGTCCTTCTTGTCCCACAGCGACAGGTCGCGCAGCACCTTCTCGACAAAGCCGGGGTTGGCTGGCTTGCCGAACAGGCCACGGCTGTAATTGACCGTCGCCCAGACGCTCTCGAAGGCGTCGATGGTCAGTTCCTGCGGCACCAGCCCGATCAGACCGCGCGCGGCGCGATAATCCTTGTTGATGTCGTGGCCGTCGACGGTGACCGTGCCCGACGAACGGTTGACGATGCCGCAGACGATCGAGATCAGCGTCGTCTTGCCGGCGCCATTGGGTCCAAGCAGCGCGAAGATCTCGCCGCGCTGAATGTCGAGATTGACTTCCTTGAGCGCGGTGAAACCGGTTGCGTAGGTCTTGGAGACCCCGGAAATGGACAGGATGGAAGGCATGGATGAAAACGGCTGCTTGAAAGAGGTCCCCTGATATAGGCCGAATGTCGGTGCTTGCAACCGCAAGTCAATGCCCTGCTGACAGTTCTCGACAATCGTGCCGGTCGGCCGTTGCAGGTGCGGCGCACAGGCCCGGAGTTGCGCGGCACGCAACCGGCAAAATTGTCCTGTGGCGTTCAGCCTCGCGGCAGGACGCCGCTTTGACGTGAACTCGCTTCGGGCCTATCCTTCGCGAGTATTTGCAGCAGCCGGAGCCCATCATGGACCCGCTCATACTTTCGCGTATCCAGTTCGGCACGAATATTTCATTCCATATTCTATTTCCGACGATCACCATTGCGCTGGGTTGGGTGCTGCTGTTCTTCAAGCTGCGCTACAACGCGACCAACGATTCCGCCTGGATGCGCGCCTATTTCACCTGGGTGAAGGTTTTCGCGCTGTCCTTTGCCATGGGCGTGGTTTCGGGCGTCACCATGAGCTTCCAGTTCGGCACCAACTGGCCGGGCTACATGGAAAAGGTCGGCAACATCGCCGGGCCGCTGCTGGCCTACGAAATCCTCACCGCCTTCTTCCTCGAAGCGGCCTTCCTCGGCATCATGCTGTTCGGCTTCCGCCGCGTCTCCAACCGCATCCACACGCTGGCGACGGTGCTGGTCGCCGGCGGCACCACCGTCTCGGCATTCTGGATCATCGCGCTCAATTCCTGGATGCAGACGCCGGCCGGCTTCGAGATGCGCGACGGCGTGGCGCATGCGGTCGACTGGTGGGCAATCATCTTCAACCCGTCGATGCCTTACAGGCTGACCCACATGCTGCTGGCGTCGGGGCTGACGGTGTCGTTCCTGATCGCTGGCCTGTCGGCGCTGCGCTATCTCACCGGCGACCGCTCGGAATCGATGTGGAAGGCGCTGCGCACCGGCGTCTTCACGGCGGCGACCCTGATCCCGATCCAGATCTTCGCCGGCGACCAGCATGGGCTGAACACGCTGGAGCATCAGCCGCAGAAGATCGCCGCCATGGAGGCCAACTGGAACACCGGCCCCAACGTGCCGCTGGTGCTCTTCGCGCTGCCCGACGAGGCAGCCAGGGAGAACAAATTCGAGATCGCCATTCCCAATGGGGCCAGCCTGGTGCTGCGGCACTCGACCAGCGGCGTGGTGCCGGGGTTGAACGACTATCCCGGCAATCATCCGCCGGTCTTTCCGGTGTTCTGGGGTTTCCGCATCATGGTCGGCACGGGCATATTGATGCTGCTCGTCTCATGGTCGGCGGCCTTCTTCCTCAAGCGCCGGCACAGCCTGCCTAAGCCGCTGGCCATGCTGATGGTGCCGATGGCGCTGTCGGGCTGGCTGGCAACGCTGGCCGGCTGGTACACCACCGAAATCGGCCGCCAGCCCTGGCTGGTGACCGGCGTGCTGAGGACCGCCGACGCGGTCGGCCCGGTGGCCGGCAGCCATGTCGCGCTGACGCTCGCCATATACCTCGTTCTCTATGTGCTGTTGCTGATCGCCTATCTCGGCGTGCTGGTGCACCTGGCGCTGAAGGCGGCGAAGGACGGCGATTCATCGCCGCTGCCAGGCGTCATGAACGCCGCCATGTCGCAGCCGGCGGCTGGCGAGTAGGAGAAGAAAATGAGCTTCGACTGGCCAACCGCGCTCCCCTTGATCTTCGCCGGCCTGATGGGCCTCGCCATCCTGATCTACGTCATTCTCGACGGTTTCGATCTCGGCATCGGCATCCTGTTTGCCGCCGCTGAAGACGCCGAACAGGACACGATGATCGCTGCCATCGGCCCGTTCTGGGACGCCAACGAGACCTGGCTGGTGCTGGCCGTCGGCCTGTTGCTGGTCGCCTTCCCGCTGGCGCACGGCGTCATCCTGACCGCGCTCTACATTCCGGTCTTCGTGCTTTTGATCGGGCTGATCCTGCGCGGCGTCGCCTTCGATTTCCGCGCCAAGGTGCCGACCGAGCGCAAGCACCGCTGGAACCGTATTTTCTTCCTCGGCTCGCTCATCGCCTCGCTGGCGCAGGGCTACATGCTGGGCGTCTATGTGCTGGGCCTCGATGTCGGCCTCGGGGGCATGGCGTTCGGCGTGCTGGTGGCGTTATGCCTTGCCGCCGCCTACGCCGCGATGGGCGCGGCCTGGGTGATCTACAAGACCGAAGGCGAGCTGCAGAAGAAAGCGGTGCGCTGGCTGCGCACCGCACTGGTGCTGACCGCGCTCGGCATGGCGGCGGTGTCGCTGGCGACGCCCATCGCCAGCCCGCGCATCTTCGACAAATGGTTCGTCTGGCCGGAGATGCTTTATCTGTCGCCGCTGCCGATCCTGTCGGCGCTTTTGTTCCTGTGGCTGTGGCGGCAGACCTTCCATCTGCCGAAGCCCGACGACCGCCATTCGGTGATGCCGTTCCTGACGCTGGCCGCCATCTTCGCGCTCGGCTTTGCCGGCCTCGCCTGGTCGTTCTACCCGTTCGTGGTGCCGGATCGCCTGACCATCTGGCAGGCAGCTTCCGCGCCGGAGAGCCTGGCCATCATTCTGGCCGGCACCGTGGTCGTGCTGCCGGTCATCATCTTCTATTCGTTCTATGCCTACCGGGTGTTCGGCGGCAAGGCGACGGATCTGACGTATGATTGAGCGGGTCAGGTGGGGGTGAAGGTGGCAGCAGCTACCGTGCCTTCGTCATCCTAGGGCGAAGCAAGGAGCGAAGCGACGCAGCGCAGACCCTAGGATCCATGCCGTGACGGTGGTGCAGTGCTCCGACGGTGCAAGAAACGGTGCACCTACCACCCCGTCCCGCGAAAAAGCTCGAACCACTCCGGATTCGCTTTTTCGATCAGGTCGATCTTCCATTGGCGAGGCCAGCGCTTCAGTGATTTCTCGCGCTGGATGGCATCAGTGATGTCGAAAAATTCCTCATACCAGACCAGCCGCTGCACGCCGCAGCGGCTGGTGAACCCTGCGCCTTGGCCGGATTTGTGTTCCGGCATGCGGCGGCCGAGGTCATTGGTGACACCGATGCAGATCGTGCCACGCTTTTGGCTAGCGGTCATGTAAACGTAGCCTGTCATCGCGCGAAGATAGCTGGCGATCTGCCGGGCAGCCATCCCGCCCCGTTGCATTCTACGCCCAACGTCGCGGCATGGATCCTAGGGTCTGCGCTGCGTCGCTTCGCTCCTTGCTCCGCCCTAGGATGACGACGGAAAGGAGGGCGTCGCCGCCCTTCGCACACCCGCCCCCGCTTCTCGCGCTCGACTCAATTGCTCGCCGACAGCACCAGCACGGGCTTTTCGCTGTAGAGCGTCGGGAACAGTGCCTTCAAGTTCGCCACCTTGGGCAGGTCGTTGTAGACGATGTAGGGATAGGTCGGGTTCAGCGTCAGGAAATCCTGATGGTAATTCTCGGCCGGATAGAAGGTCTTGCCGGTTTCCAGCGTGGTGACGATCGGCTCCGGGAACACCTTGGCCTGGTCGAGCTGGGCGATGTAGCTTTGCGCGATCTTCTTCTGTGCATCGTTTTCGGCGAAGATCGTCGAGCGGTATTGCGTGCCGGAGTCCGGACCCTGGAAATTCAGCTGGGTCGGGTTGTGGGCGACCGAGAAATAGACCTGCAGCAGCTGGCCATAGGTCACCTTCGACGGATCGTAGGTGATCTCGACGGATTCGGCATGCCCGGTGCGGCCTGAGCCGACCGTCTCGTAGACGGCGGTGTCCTTGTCGCCGCCGGTGTAGCCGGAGACGGCCTTGGTGACGCCCTTGACGTGCTGGAAGACGCCCTGCACGCCCCAGAAGCAGCCGCCGGCGAAGATTGCCTTTTCAGTGCCGGTGGCCGCCTTCTCGTCGATTGCCGGCGGCGGGATCTTCACCGCGTCCTCGGCCGAAACCGCCGGCGTCAGCCAGAAGGCGGCGCCCGCTGCGGCAAGTGCCAGGGCGGCGAGCGCGCTGCGGAAGACGTTCGACGATTGTCTGGTGACTGGTTTTTGAATGTCGGTCATGGCTTGAGCTCCTGTGACGTCCATCATGTGGAGTCTATTGGATAAGATACGATCATGCGACGGGCGAGTTGCGGCCGAAGCCTCACTTTCACGTGCATCCGGATACGGACCCGCGGGACCGAAGCCGGAAACAGCACCACCTTTACTTGGCCGGCGCCATCGCATCCGTTGCCGGCTTCATGGCATCGGTTGCCGGCTTCATGGAATTGGTGTCCATCGGGTCGGCCGGCTTCATCGCCTCGGTTGCAGGCTTCATCGCATCCGCGGCCGGTTTCATGGCATTTGCAGCCGGCTTCATCGCGTTGGTCGCGTCGTCGGCGCGGGCGATGCCGCCGGCAAACAGCGCCGTCGAGCACAAAGCGAGAGCGAGCGCCGGCAGCGTCAGGCGGGAAGTGGTCATAATGATCTCCTTGGGGTTGGTCGTGAAGGCGCGCCCTCTTGGCGGCCGTGCTATGCGGCGCCGCTCCATGCGGCGTTGCGCAATGTCTTGCCGAAGCCCGATCTAGTCGGTCGCGGCAGCCAGGATCAGCCCGCCACCGGGCGACTGCACGAGCACGGCGGTGCTCAGGCCGCCGGATGCGGCGGGCAGCGGATACGTCGTGGCCGCGCCGGTCCAGCTGCCGAGGTTTTTGAGCGCATGCACGACATTGGCGTGCGGCAAGGTGCGGCCGGTATTTTCGCCGCGCGCCACCGGCACCTCGACGACGCCCTTGGCATAGCGCACCAGCCAAACATCGGCGTGGCCGCCAGGTGCGGCGCCGGCGCCGATGCTGATCTTGCCGCCATCGAGCGACAATGCCGGGCCGCCCGTCCGGCCGCTCGCCGAGATCAGCTTTTCGATCTCGCCGGGTGCGGCGCCGACGACATCGGCATGGCCGTTGACCACCACTTGCGGCGTGAACGGCCCGTCATGGCCGAGCGCCGGCTCGTAACTGACCTGGCGCCGGGTGAATTCCTGTTTTCCGAAAATATCCTTCCAGCCGAGATAGTCCCAGTAGGTGACGTTGAACGACAGCGCCAGCACGCCGGGCTGGTCCTTGACCTTGATCAGATTGGCATTGGCCGGCGGGCAGGACGAGCAGCCCTGGCTGGTGAACAGCTCAACCACGGTGAGCGGCTGGGCCGCGGCCGCACCGAGCGACGCCGCCAGCGCGAGCGCGCAGAGGCTGGACACTGTGACGAACTTGCGGGACATCGGCTTGCTCCGTGGGCGGCGGCGCCTGGAAGCACCGCTGATACCCCCACTTCGCCGCTGCTTGCTGCTTCGTTACAGCGCTCACTGGTTTGTGATGAAGGTTCGGGAGATCGCAGGGAAAGCCGGAGGGACAGCACCCCCCTCTGGCCTGCCGGCCATCTCCCCCGCAAGGAGGGAGATCGACCCTCATCACGGCTTTCGCCTATCACTAGCTTCGCAACAGGAGCGCGGCCGACGAAGCTGCCAATCTCCCCCCTTGCGGGGGAGATGTCCGGCAGGACAGAGGGGGGTGTGAAGGATCGCCAAGCCTCACAAGCCCATAGGGCGTTTAGCCTGGGGCAGCGTCTACTGCGTCAGCACCGTGTTGGAGGGCCGCTTGTTGAAGTCGCACTTGCCGGTCACGCTGTAGAAGAAGTCGGCGTTCGTGACATCTGGCAGCGGAGGATTGTTGCCGCCGTCTTCCCATGCCTGGTCGCTGGTCTGGCTGCAAGGCACCACTTTGAAGATGTCGACGTCCGTGTTGCTGGCAACCTCGACGGGGAGGTATTTGGAAGGGTCCAGTGCCTTTTGTGCCGCGGTGCTGTACCCGGCGCCGAGGTAGAGCCGGTTCGACGTCTCTGTATTGTTCGACCTGAGCGGGTTGACCGGTCCGGACGGCACATCCATCTGCAGATAGAGCTTGTCCACCGTGCTCACATTGACTGTTGCGCCACTGCTGTTTCCGGCGGAATTCGTGGTCGCGCACGTCGTCTTGAAATAGATGGTGGCGCTCGTCTTTCCGCTTTTTGCCACCGCGGTGCTTTTGTAAACTCCCGCAGTGGCAGTGAAATCGGTTGCCGATCCTACTGTCGTGCACACTTGGGTCTGAACCAGCGTATTGGTTGGTCCCGTGGTAATAGTTGTCGTGCCGTAACCTTTCGGCTCGGTAGCCGTATAGGTCTTACCCCCGCTCGTATAGGAATAACTATACGCTTTGTAGTTATAGTTGGCCTTCATCATGGCCGTCGGTGTGGTCGTGGAGGTCCAACCGTAGGGAAGGCCGTACAAGGTCATGGTCTTGTTCCAGTAGCCTGAAACGTGATCGACGTTGAATGTGGCCTCCACCAGTGCGGGCGTCTTGCTCACCGCCGATGAGACGCCAACCGGCACCGTGGTGATCCGGGCGATCTGCATGAACACGGTCGGCATGGCGTAGCTTGCCGAGGCCCGCGCTGTGGCGGTGCCGTTGGCGCTGACGTCGAAGCTGTTCAGCGTCGCTGTGCCCTGTCCGCCGTTTTCTCTGTAGGTATCCTGGAGCACCACCTGGCGCTGCGGCTTCGTCGAGGCCGTTTCCATCGTGGTGATCGACAGGATCGCGGCGTCGAGTGCCGCCTGCTCGGTCGACCTGGTCTGGACCGCGGAGGTGTAGTCGACGGAAAAGCCGACCGCGGTGATCAGCGGTATCATGGCGAGAACAAGTATCGGTGCGAACGAGCCGCTCCGCGACTCGATAAAACTGCCTGCAAGCCCCCGCATGCCTTCGTCCTTACATCAGATATTTCCCCCCGCTAACATGCCGATCACAAATTATGCTCTAACGCGCGTGGTTAAAATTTATCGATTTTTCGAGGAATCCGGGGGAAAAGGCGACAAGCGCCCGCACCGCTTGCCCCGGCAGCGGCCTGCTCTGCCTTCCCGGCAACGGCTGTACGGCTTGCCAGGCAACGGGCCGCGCCACATATGCGGCGGCAGCCTGCCGCTTGCTCGGGCAAGCCACCCCTGCTAAACGCGCGCCATGAGCACGCCCCTCGACCACATCCGCAATTTCTCCATCGTCGCCCATATCGACCATGGCAAATCCACGCTTGCCGACAGGCTGATCCAGCTGACCGGCGGGCTGGAGCTGCGCGACATGAAGGAGCAGGTGCTGGACTCGATGGACATCGAGCGCGAGCGCGGCATCACCATCAAGGCGCAGACGGTGCGGCTGAAGTACCACGCCAACAATGGCGAGGACTATATCCTCAACCTGATCGACACCCCCGGACACGTCGACTTCGCCTATGAAGTGTCGCGCTCGCTGGCCGCCTGCGAGGGTTCGCTGCTGGTGGTCGACGCCTCCCAGGGCGTCGAGGCGCAGACGCTGGCCAATGTCTACCAGGCGATCGACAACAACCACGAGATCGTCGTGGTGCTGAACAAGGTCGACCTGCCGGCCGCCGAGCCCGAGCGCATCCGCGAGCAGGTCGAGGAGGTGATCGGCATCGACGCCTCCAACGCCGTGCTGATCTCGGCCAAGACCGGCCTCGGCATTCCCGACGTGCTGGAGGCCATCGTCCACCAATTGCCGCCGCCGCGCGAAGGCGACGCCACAGCCCCCTTGAAGGCGATGCTGGTCGACAGCTGGTACGACGCCTATCTCGGCGTCATCGTGCTGGTGCGCGTCATCGACGGCGTGCTGAAAAAGGGCCAGACCATCCGCATGATGGGCACCGGCGCCAAGCACCTGGTCGAGCGCACCGGCGTGTTCACGCCGGCCCGCATCAATGTCGACGAGCTTGGCCCCGGCGAATTCGGCTTCTTCACCGGCTCGATCAAGGAAGTGGCCGACACCCGCGTCGGCGACACCATCACCGAGGACAAGCGCGCCACCGCCAAGGCGCTGCCCGGCTTCAAGCCGGCGCAGCCGGTGGTGTTCTGCGGCCTGTTCCCGGTCGACGCCGCCGATTTCGAGGATCTGCGCGCCGCGGTCGGCAAGCTGCGCCTCAACGACGCCTCCTTCTCTTTTGAAATGGAAACCAGCGCGGCGCTCGGCTTCGGCTATCGCTGCGGCTTCCTTGGCCTCTTGCATCTCGAAATCATCCAGGAGCGGCTGGAGCGCGAGTTCAACCTCGACCTCATCGCCACGGCACCGAGCGTCGTCTACCGGCTGGCTCTGACCGACGGCTCGATGAAGGAGTTGCACAACCCGGCCGACATGCCCGACGTGGTGAAAATCTCGGCCATCGAGGAGCCGTGGATCCGCGCCACCATTTTGACCCCCGACGACTATCTCGGCGGTATTCTAAAACTCTGCCAGGACCGGCGCGGCATCCAGGCCGACCTGTCCTATGTCGGCAAGCGCGCCATGCTGATCTACGATCTGCCGCTCAATGAAGTCGTCTTCGATTTCTACGACCGGCTGAAGTCGATCTCCAAGGGCTACGCCTCCTTCGACTATCACCTCACCGACTACCGGGAAGGCGACCTCGTGAAGATGTCGATCCTGGTCAATGAGGAGCCGGTCGATGCGCTTTCCATGCTGGTGCACCGCACGGCGGCGGAAAAGCGCGGCCGGCAGATGTGCGAGAAGCTGAAGGAGCTGATCCCGAACCATCTGTTCAAGATCCCGATCCAGGCGGCAATAGGCGGCAAGGTCATCGCCCGCGAAACCATCTCGGCGCTGCGCAAGGATGTCACCGCCAAATGCTACGGCGGCGACGTCTCGCGCAAACGCAAGCTGCTGGACAAGCAGAAAGAAGGCAAGAAGCGGATGCGGCAGTTCGGCAAGGTGGATATCCCGCAGGAAGCGTTTATTCAGGCGCTTAAGATGGGGGATTAAGAAGCCGGTTGGCGCGCAAAGCGCGCCAAGTCATCGATCCGGTGGATCGATGGCAGGCTTCGAAAGCGGGGGAGCTGCCGGAGGCAGCAGAATTCAATTCATTGACTACTTGATAAAAGCCCTGTTAATTTCTTGACGTTACGCTGCCGAAACGAAGTAGCATCTACGGAGCAAAATGCGCGACAAGGATGTCAGGCTGGCGGTTAGAAACCACCTAGAAGCCTTGCACAAAGACGACGTAAACACCCGCATTGTTGAAGAGATGGGCGTGTGGTCGGGTTCCGTTCGTGTCGATCTTGCCGTCATTAACGGCGAACTATCTGGCTTCGAACTGAAGAGTGATAGCGATACGCTACAGCGCCTGCCGATGCAGGCAGGTATCTATAGTCGCGTATTTGATCAGGTAACGCTTGTCGTCGGGCGACGGCACGCTGAGAAAGCGACCGACATCATTCCGAGCTGGTGGGGAGTGATGGTTGCCGAGCAAACGGATGCTGGCGTCGTTTTAGATTACCACAAATGCGGGTCTAGAAACCCCTCTCCTGATCCGATTCTGATAGCTGGCCTCCTCTGGAAAGAGGAGGCCCTTATCGTGCTGGAGGAGCATGGGCTTGCTGCCGGTTGGCGAAGCAAGCCTGCAAAAGCTCTCCACCAGAGACTCGCCGAAGAGTTATCCTTTTCAGACCTGAGCGACGAAGTTCGGCAAGCTCTGAAGTCGAGAGTTGCGTGGTTACGGCAACCTGTCAGCAACATGCGAGATATGCCGGTTCAACAGCAAAGCCGCCCATTGGCCCCGGCCCCCTGCGCCGCCGGGCGTGACAGCGTAATGCTGAATGCGCCCGTCACCCCAACACGCTACGCCTAGGCCGCCAAAGGCAGGGTCTGCCACTAGTGTTTGGGCGTGGCCCCTGTACTGCGTTGCCATGTCAATTCCGTTGGCGCCGCTGGTGCGGACGCCTTTGTGAATAACCCATAGGTCGTCAATTGCGTACCGAACGCTTACCGTAGCGTTGGCCATTGCATATCCGGGCACCTCATCCAGCGAGGGGTGAACGTGCGCTGAATCTGAATAGTCCAACTGGAATGGGACAAGTCCTCTAACCAGTCGCCATGTCTGCCAATCTAGACGCGGGACATCATTGCGACCCGGATTCAAAGGCCCATGATCTTTTGGGGCGCTCCAAGAGTGAAGTGTCACCGATCTCCAAGGGTGATTAACGGCCAACGAAGCACTTATCGTGTGCGCAACATAATTTGCATACGGAATAGGGGCGTGTTCGGCCACACCTGAAACATCGATCAGAACATCAATTTGGTTCGGGTTCCATGCGGGAAGGCTGGCCACCCACGGTGCAAGATGCGGCAAATCAGCCAAAGGCACATGCAAGACAAAACCTGGCCCATATGTGCCGACCAGTGCAGCTGCCGCAGTGTTGTAGGCTGGCTGTGCCCGAAGCGACAAAGTTGGAACTACGGGCACCCCACCCGCGCCAAGGCCATTGAATAAGGCGTTGTAAGCGGTAGCGCTGCCTGTGACTGTGAAGTTGTGGATACCATCAAGAGCGATTGGGAAACCAGCAGCGCTCGCAATCATCTTCGGCAGAAACGTAGCTGGAACTGTGCCACCAAGTCTTATTAGCGGGAAGACTCTCGCTCTTGCTGCTGGCGACAAGTTCCCGAGCGCGTCGGCTTCTCCGGCTTTAGTGCGGACAACAGGCATATAACGGTAAGGCATTTGATTCCCCCCAAGAATTTACTCGCGGATAGGTAGCACCACGAGACATCTAGGGGAAGGCGCATGACTGCTTGCCTGCCTACCCGTGCATTGCCTTCATTTTATCTTTCCGTCCCATTTGTCGACCAGCTTTTTCAGTGAGGGTCCAGATGTGATCCATCTGCCACCTTCGGCCGAGAGCAATCACAATTATGAATTGAATCAGCCCTATAAGAAGCGGCCCGGTCCAGGTCGTCATTGGCTGAAATGTAAACGCATCGAACATAAGCATTAATGCGACCAGCCAGATGAATCGCTCTTCCCGTCGGGCATCTACTTCCCGGTCAAGCGACTCCTGAAGAGACTGAATTAGCTCGTCCTTTTTGGACGGCGCATCTTCAGGCAGCAGCAGTTCCGCGTTTTTGGGCATTTCGGGCTGCAATAGCTTTATACTCTTCTATAATATCTTCGTCGGGAATTCGAATTCGACGCGCATCAGGAACATAGTTCTTGCTCCATGCGCCCCCGTTCCAATGAGTAATGGCAACCAGTCTAGCTGGCGATGCACGTCCAACTTGGTTGACCACCTGCCTAATCGAGTCAAGCTCACTTGTGCCCTCGACATAGGGCTCGCTATAGAAAATGTCCGGAACGGCCCCCCCGCCATAAGCTTTCAGCTTATGGTAAAGATCAGGCTCGACGGGACCGTAATCCCATGCCTCGAATTCGCGTCCCGCAAGAGGGCCATTCCCTTTTGCAAGTTCGAACATGTGGGCCAGATATAGCAATTTCTGCAGTTTGAGATTGCTTACCTTCCCATCCAGAAGATCCCAAATTGTCTTAGCTGCCTTCAAAGTGGACATCAGTTCGGTCCCTTTGGCATTTAAATCTCCGTTCGAATCAGGTCGAACGTCCCCTCTGAGATTGGAGAGGACGTTATACAAACGGTAAGAAAGCCGCAACGCCCATCCGCCCAGCCTAGCCTGTGTATGATCGTACCCAGACGTTACGATGGAGTTATGGCCGGGGCGATACATATTCAAGAGATACCGGCCAAAACGCAAACGGCCCGCCTTGTGGGAGCGGCCGATACAAGTCCCCAGCCATTCCTCTACGGCTGGGTAGCATCGGCCTTGGCCGCTCGCTTCTTAAGCTCGGCCTCTTTCGCTTCAAACCAAAGGCGAACCAGGCCAAAAACGCGGCTCGGCTTATTGGTCTGCCGCCCTATCGAAAAGACATACCAGGCATTCAAAGCCAGCCCTGCGGCGTAGCTACCCGTTAGAAGCCGGGACTGCGGTTCATTTGAGAAAATGTAGAGCATGAACCCCATGCCTGCGAGGCTCAAAACGATAATCAGAATTCTAAGCGCGCCCAACGTCCAATCCCCCGGTGTTTTTGTCTGCGTGGGTTATTGCATCTGCGGCGGCCCTCTCGCAATCCGGGCCATCTACAGACCGCCAAGCTTGGTTGATCGTGCCGCAATGCGGGACTAAAAAATCGCGCGGCGGACCTCAATCAGTTCGCCTGTGGCCGGCGCGCGGCTCAGGCAATTGTCTCGCCGGCATTCGCGCCGGCCATTTCCCCGGACGGTGCGGGGTGGGTGGCAATCACCGAAGCAGGTGGCGACCTTTCGACACCTCTGCCGCTTCCGTTTCGCGACTGCCCTTCGACAACGGCTTTTAGATCGCCCCGCCTGGGAGTATCCTCCCCCCGGCTTGGGCCGGCTTGCGGAGACATCACATGCGTTCCACCTCGGACACCGTCGCCGCGATCGGCCTCGCCATCGGTGGCGCCTTCGGCCTTGCCGGCACCTTCGCCAGCGCTCCGCTGCGCGAAACGCTGTGGACGATCGACGGCGTGGCTCTCGTGGTGGCAACCGCGCTGCTGACGATGAAATATCAGCGGCTGGCAATGACTGCGTCGCTGCCGGATTCCTGACCTTCCTTGCCGGCGAGAGCCTGCTGCTCGCCGGCAATGCGGCGGGGCTGGAGGCCAGCGTTCCCTCCTATGTCGGCGGCATCTCGCTTTGGGCGCGGTCATGGTCAGCGCGCCGAAGACTTTCGCCGTGTGGATGCGGCTCACCGCGCTGGTGGCCGCCGTGCTGTTTGTCGTCTCGGCTTGCATGATCATCTGGGGTGCGCCCTTGCACCTCGCCGCCGCTGCCCGCCGCCGGCTATCCCTTCCTGGTGCTGACTTTTATCGGCTGGATCTGGACGCTGCCGAGGCCGGCGCGGTGAGCCTTTGTCTGCTTCCGTACCAAACGTCCGGCCTAGTTGATCGAGCATCGCCGGAACGGTAAAAAATCCGGGCGGCGGACCCAGGTTCGCCAGTGGCCGGCGCGGGCTCAGGCAACTGCCTCACCGGCATTCGCGCCGGCCATTTCCCAGTTGCAATTCGGCCAACGTTGGCGCCGCCCCTCATCTGCCGCCATCTTCTCCCCGTAAACGGGGCGAAGGACGCGGTGGTCGATGATTTCGCTAGTCGCCAACCTTGCAATGGAGGCGCCGGGGATGGCGCGGCCTTGGTTCCTCGCCCCACGAAGTGGGGAGAGGTGGCCCGGCGAAGCCGGGACGGAGAGGGGCCAGCGCGGCGTTGGGAGGTAGTTTCTCAAGGGTTGCTGTCGTGTCAGCCAGCTCTCATTCTTGATACGGTTTTGGTTTCGCGAAGGGCGTCCCCCGCTCCGTCCCGGCTTCGCCGGCCCACCTCTCCCCCACTCCCGTGGGGGCGAGGAACCCAAGGATGGAAAGCCTCAACTCTCAATCCAAACCTTCTCAAAATGCTGCTCGAGCGCCTGGTGCTGTTCGCAGCCTTCGACGCCTTTGCGATACGTCCGGTAGACCGAGCGCCAGTAGGGTTGGATGATGATGCCTGAGTCGCGCAGATTCTGCTCGATCTTGGCCATGATCTCCTTGCGCGCCTTGGCGTCCGGGGTCGCCAGCGCCTTGTCGAGCAGCTCGTCGAACTCCTTGTTGGCGTAGGCGCTTTCGTTCCAGGCGGCGCCGGATTTATACGCCAGCGCCAGCACCTGGACGCCGAGCGGGCGGCCGAGCCATTCGGTGCAGGAGAAGGGGTATTTGCTCCAGTCGTTCCAGAAGGTGGCGGCCGGCAGCACGGTGCGCTTGATCTTCAGGCCGGCCTCGCGCATCTGCGCACCGATGGCGTCGCCGGTGCTCTTTTGCCATTCGACATCGACGGAGATGAGCTCGAATTCGTGGTCGGCCTTGCCGGCTTCGGCGAGCAGCTTCTTCGACTGCTCGACGTCGCGCCTGGCCGGGCCGATATCGGCATATTCGGGGTGCATGGGGCCGACATGGTGGTTGTCGGCGGGCTTGCCGCGGCCGCCGAGGCCGAGCGCCAGCACGGCGGAATTGTCGACGGCGAGCTGGGCGGCGCGGCGCACCCTAGCGTCGTCATAGGGAGCGTTGGCGACATTGAAGCGGGCGACGATGGTGGAGCCGGTGGCGATCTCGGAATTCATCAGCCCCATCTGCTCGGTCTGCGAGACGGCGTCGGAAGCGGTTTCGTGGTCGGTGTCGATCTCGCCGGATTCGAAGGCCGACAGCATGGCGTTGGGGTCGGAGCCGTAGTCGACCCATTTGATGCCGTCGAGGTGGAATTCGCCCTTCCACCAGGGCTTATCCTTGCGCTTCACCTCGGCGCCCGTCTCGGCATCCCAGCTGACCAGCTCGCAGGGGCCGGTGGTGATGGCAAGCGCCTTCAGCGGGTCGCCGTCGCCCTCATAGGAGCGATGCATGATCAGTGCGGGATAGTCGGCCATACCGGCGATCAGCGAAATGTCGGGTTTCGGCAAATTGAGCTTGATGGTGAAGTCGTCGACCTTGGCGATGCCGCCGTCGACGACCTTCTTGGTGTCGGCATTGACCAGCGCGCCCATGCGCGCTGCGACCGAATTGCCGGGCACCGAGGCGTCGCACCAGCGGGTGAGGTTGTGGATGACATCGTCGGCGTTGAAGGCATCGCCGTTGGACCAGGAGATGCCCTTGCGCACATGCAGGGTCAGCGTCCTGGCGTCGTCGCTCGCCTCCCAGCTTTCGAGCAGCCAGGGCTCGAAGGAGAAGTCGGTGTTCCAGCGCACCAGATATTCGTTGCAGTGGCGGGCGACATTCGACATCTCCACGCCGTCGAAGGTGCGCGGGTCCTTGAAGCCCTTGACGTTCATGGCGACGCGCAAGACGCCGCCTTTTTTTGGCTCGGCCGCGCGGGCAGGCGTGGGGGCGAGGCCGCCCAGCGCCAGCGCGCCGGCGGCGCTGACGCCGAGCCCGGCCATCAGCGCCAGATATTCGCGGCGGTTGATGCCGCCGGTCCTGAAATCGTCGGCGACGGGTTTGGCCTGGGGGTGGAGTTTGCGGTCGGTCAGCATGAATTTCATCGTCGTTCCCCTGTTGTTGATGCATGCCGCCCAAAAGTGCCCAGCGGTTTTGGGACAACGGCATGCACAGAAAAATCGCCCCGGCCGATCGACAGACGCGGGGGCGGACGCGACCGCCGGGATGCCATTGCCTGAGGGGAATGATAGAGCGGGGTGACGCCGGGAAGTGTTCGGGAATCCGCAGTGATTGTGCGGGGTTCCGCAGGGTGCCAAGCGAGGGCCTCCCCCTTCGAAAATTGGCGAAGGGTGACGTGACAGCCAATCTCCCCCCCTTGCGGGGGAGATGTCCGGCAGGACAGAGGGGGGTGTGAAGGATCGCCAACCTTCGATCCCCAGATCATTTAAAATCGGTCTGAGAGCGCGGCTGGACTTAGCTGATTAGCTGAAAGGTCAGCGGGACAGCACCCCCCTCTGTCCTGCCGGACATCTCCCCCGCAAGGGGGGAGATTGGCGCCTCACCGCCGGCGCCTTCCTTCCTCAGCCACTCAATACGGCCACTCACCCTTACCCAGCGCGGCAACCGCCGCCACGATCCGCGCAAACGCCTCCGCCGCTGCCGGCACAGTGGTGCGGGCGCGCAGGAAGCTGTGCACCAGCCTCGGCTCCTCGTGCCACCACGCCTTGCCGCCGGCAGCCGCAATACGGTCGCGATAAGCCTCGCCGTCCGACGACAGCGGGTCGCATTGCGCCGTGACGATCACCGTCGGCGGCAGGCCGGTGAAATCGGTGTCGCGCAGCGGCGAGAAAGTGGGATCGTCAAGCGATTGCCGCCAGGCCGAGCGGACGTCGCGGTAGAAGGCGATGTCGGCCACCGACAGCAGCGGCGCCTCAGTGTGCTCGATGTAGGAGCCGGCGCTCTCGTCGCCGCCGAGTTCGGGGTAGATCAGCACTTGCCCGACCGCAGCTCTGATATGGCGGCGCGTCGCCTGCGCCACCGCGGCGGCGAGGTTGCCGCCAGCGCTTTCGCCGCACAGCACCAGCGGCAGATCTGATGACACTGCCGCCCATTCGAAGGCGGCCACCGCATCGTCGAAGGCGGCGGGATGAAGATGCTCCGGCGCCAGCCGGTAGTCGACCGACAGCACGTCGAAGCCGGTGCCGGCGCAGAGCTCGGCGCAGATGTCGTCATGGCTTTCCAGCCCGCCGAGGATGAAGCCGCCGCCGTGGTAGTAGATCACCATCGCCTGGGCGGCCTTGCCGGCAAACCGGTAACGGCGGATGGGGATGTCGCGGCCGGCGGCGGCGATCAGGCCATCGCTGGCCTTGACGCCGGGCGGGCGGCCCTGGTGGAAGGCCCGGCTCATCCGGTCATATACTGCGCGCTGCTTGCCGATCGGCAGGCCGATGATTTCGGGCGGATACCAGGCGTTGACCGCGTCGATATAGGCCCAGAGCTCTGGGGCGAGCCGGGTTTCGTAGGGGCCCCTGGTCATGCTTTCGACAGTCATAGATCGGCGTAGAGCGCGGCCGCGTTGTCGAAGCTGAAGCGCAGCGGCACCGAGCCTTCGACCTGCCAGGCGGTGACGGTCTCGCCGGCCAGCAGCCGGCAGGCGCTGACGGTGTCGGTGACGGCGCCGCCATAGAGCCGGTTGGCGAGGTTGAGAATGCCGGTCTGGTGCATGGCCGCGCTGCCGCTGCCGCAGGCATCCTTGACCAGCAGCACGCGAAAGCCTTTCGCCACCGCATCCTTCACCGACGCGTCGATGCAGGCCTCGGTCCAGACGCCTGATACGACCAGCCATTCGATGCCGGCGGACTTGATGTCGCGGGCCGCCGGCCCGGTGCGAAAGGCGCTGGCCTCGGCCTTGATCAGCAGAGCCTCGCCCTTGATCGGCGCCACCTCACGGCAGATCTCGGTCAGCGGATCGCTCTTGTCGGAGAAGGCCGACTTGCCGTCCTCACCGAGCGGATGAAACGGCCGATCCTGGCTGTCGAGATCGACGATATAGGCCCAATGGTAGAGCGGCACATGGTTCTGCCGCGCCGCCGCCTGCAGGCGCTGGACGTTGGCGAGGATGCTGCTGAAGCCCTCGACGAGGTAGCGCGGGTCCTGCCGGTGCTCTTCCTGCAGATCGATGAAGATCGCGGCCATTGTGCCGGGTTTGATGGCGATGGGGGTTTTCATGCGGCTTCATTATCCACGGGCGGAGCAGTCCAAGACTCTTGCCTGTGCCGGTGGGACAGCACCCCCCTCTGCCCTGCCGGGCATCTCCCCCGCAAGGGGGGAGATCGGCCGTCGCGAATGCCCTCGCCAATCGTCAGAGTTGCAGGAAAAAGCGCTCCAGGCGACGCTGCCAATCTCCCCCCTTGCGGGGGAGATGTCCGGCAGGACAGAGGGGGGTGCGACGGAATGAGGCGCTTGTTGTGAGCGTTAGTTGCGCGTATCAAACCTGCGTCTCCAGAAACTCATCCTCATAGGGAAAGCGCGACAGAAGCTCCGTGCCGGTCTCGGTGATCAGGATCTCGTCCTCCAGCTTGACGCCCTCGCGGCCGCCTTTCTCGCCGATATAGCTTTCGACGCTCACCACCATGCCTGGCACGATATGGCCGTCGCGGCCATAGGTCTCGTAGTCCATGGAATGCGCGATGAACGGCGTTTCGCCATGCATGCCGACGCCGTGCATGACCGAAGTGTAGCGCTGGTCGACAAAACGGTCCGGGATTTTCCAGGCCTTTTCGGCAATCTCGCGGAACGCCATGCCGGGTTTGACGATCGAGATGTTGTGCTGAACCTGATCGTGCGCCATGCGGTAGAGCGATTTCTGGTAGGGCGTCGGCTTGCCCGGCCCGCAGCGGAAGGTGCGCGAGAAATCCGAATAATAGCCGTAGCAGCCGATCGTGTCGGTATCGAGCGCCAGCAACTCGCCGGGGCGGATCTTCCGGCCGCTGGCCTCGTTGAACCACGGATTGGTGCGCTGTCCGGAGGTAAGCAGCCGCGTCTCGATGAACTCGCCGCCTTGGCGGATGACCTCGCCATACATGATGGCGAACAGGTCGTTTTCGGAAACGCCGGGCTTGATCGCCTCGCGCACCGCATAGACGGCAGCCTCGGCGCCAGCCATCGACACCTGCAGGCATTTCACTTCCTCGGGCGTCTTGACGGCGCGAACCGCCAGGATCTCGCCCTGGCAGTCGCGAACCTCGCAGCCGCGCTTTTCGAGCGCCAGCGCCTGCAGATGGCTGCAGCGGTCGAGGCCGAGCTTCATCGAGCCGCCGCCATGCTGCTTCAAGAGTTCGGCGATCTCGTCGGCGAAGGGCCCGGCGGTCTCGTCGTCACGGCCCGACACCGACGACCAGACGAGCTTGGAAGGACGCGCCTCGTCGATCGTGTCGAGCACCATGGAGACATGGTAGCTCTGCGGATATTCGAACAGAACGATCGGCCCGTCGGTCGGAATGAAGAAATAGCGGGTCGAGTTGCGCAGGAAATAGCCGAACATGTTGCGCGAGCCGGTGGCGTAGCGCTGGTTGTAGGGGTCGAACAACACGACGCCGCCATAACCGGCGTCGCGCATCCAGCCGCGCAGTTTTGCCAGCCGGCCCTTGCGCAGCGCATCGGCATCGATGAAGGACGGCTCGGTGTCCGACAGCCACATGCCGCCGGCCGGATCGGCCGCCGCGGGGTGGCGCATGCGGTCCTTGAAGTCCACGTCCTCGGTGCTGTCGGGGTCGAATACGACGATGCTCATGGGGGTACGGCCTTGGCTGGGTTGCGAGGGATGAGCATGGCGTAAGAGGGGCGAGGGGATTGTGCGGAAAACCGCAGGTGTTGTGCGGGATGCCGCTGATGCCTTATGCGGAACGCTGGCGGGACAGCACCCCCCTCTGTCCTGCCGGACATCTCCCCCGCAAGGAGGGAGATTGGCTGTCACGAGCGCTTTCGCCAATTTTCAACGTTGAAGAAAGCGCGGGAGGCCAAAGCCGCTGATCTCCCCCCTTGCGGGGGAGATGTCCGGCAGGACAGAGGGGGGTGCTGTCCCGCCAACATCGACAAACTAATGCCGCCTCGCCAATCTCGGCGGATGCCCGTGCTCCTCGCGAAACGCCCGGGCAAAACTCGACATCGAGGCGAAGCCGCAGGCGAGCGCCACGTCGCGTACGGCGAGCGTCGAGTGCGCCAGCAGGTCGGCGGCGCGTTTCAGCCTCAGGCGCCGGTAGTAGCCGTTGGGCGAGATGGCGAGTTCGGACCTAAAACTGCGCTCGAGCTTGTCGGAGGAGACGCCGAGCTTCGCGGTCAGCTCGGCCATGCCGAGCCGCTCCTCGACCGCGTCCTCCATGATGGCGATGGCCGACAGCACCAGCTCATTCTGGACGCCGGTGCGCAGCCGCAAAGGCATCATCTTGCGGTCGATGCTGGAGCGCAGCTGGCTGTGCACGAACCATTCGGCGACGCCGGCGGCGAGCTCGGCGCCGTAATCGCGGGTGATGATCTCCAGCATCATGTCGAGGCTGCCGACGCCGCCGGCCGAGGTGAAGCGCTTACGGTCTATGACAAAGAGATCGCGCCGGAGCTCGATGTTGGGAAAGGCCTCGGTGAAGGCCGCCTGGCTGGTCCAGTGCAAGGTGCAGGCATGGCCGTCGAGCAGGCCGGCGCGCGCCAGGAAGAAGGCCGCATCCGCCACCGCGCCGATATGGGCGCCATTGCGCAGGCTCTTGCGGATCCAGCTTGCGGCGTCCTCGGCGACGAGGTGATCGGCATCGCCGCCCGAGCAGACGACGATGCGGTCGACCTTCGGCGCGTCCTCGGCGTAAAAACCCGGCTGGATGACGACGCCGTTCGAGGCCTCGACCGCGCCTTTCGTGCCGCCGACGATGATCCAGCGATAGCATTCTCTTTTCGCCAGGACATTGGCCGCACGCAGCGGCTCGATGACCGAGCTGAACGCCATCATCGGAAAGCCGGGAAACACCAGCACTGCGAAGGTGAGCGGGGTGTCGGTGGGTTTGGGTGGGGCGTGTGTAGCCATGGGGCGCTACATTTCGGGCAGATGGGGTTCGGGGTCAACGGGGCGATGACCGGCGCAAGACTGCGGTTGCTTTCACCGCCACCGCGGCGAAGAAGTTTTGTCTGATGTCGGCGGGACAGCACCCCCCTCTGGCCTGCCGGCCATCTCCCCCGCAAGGAGGGAGATTGGCAGTTTCGATGTCGCCGCTTTCTCGCAGCTTTGAAGATTGGCGACAGCCGTAGTGATAGTGATCTCCCCCCTTGCGGGGGAGATGCCCGGCAGGGCAGAGGGGGGTGCGAAGGATCGCTGCCTAACCCCCCAACGCCTGATCCAGATCGGCGATCAGATCGTCGCCATCCTCGATCCCCGCCGACAGCCTTACCAGCGAATCCGAAATCCCGATCTCGGCCCGTTTCTCGGCTGGTATGGACCCATGCGTCATCAGCGCGGGATGCTCGATCAGGCTCTCCACCCCGCCGAGGCTTTCGGCCAGCGTGAACAGTTGCGTGCGTTCGAGGAAGCGTTTGGTGCCGGCAAGGTCGCGGTCGAGCACGGCTGTGATCATGCCGCCGAAGGCGTGCATCTGCTGGACGGCGACGGCGTGCTGCGGGTGGCTGGCGAGGCCGGGATAGATGACGCGGCGGACGTCGCGGCGCGCTTCCAGCCATTGCGCGATCTTGAGGCCATTGGCGGAATGACGCTCCATCCTGAGCGCCAGCGTCTTGAGGCCGCGCAGGGCGAGAAAACTGTCGAACGGGCCTGAAATGGCGCCGATGGCGTTCTGCAAGAATTTCAGCTGGGCGGCGAGCTCCTTGTTGTCGCCGACGACGGCGACACCGCCGACCATATCGGAATGGCCGTTGAGATATTTGGTCGTCGAGTGAACGACGATATCGATGCCGAGCTCCAGCGGCCGCTGGATATAGGGGCTGCAAAACGTGTTGTCGGCGACCGTGAGCACCCCCTTGCGCTTGGCGAGTGCCGCAACGCCTTCGAGGTCGACGATGCGCAGCAGCGGGTTGGTCGGCGTCTCGACCCACAGCATTTTCGTCTCGGGCCGGATCGCCGCCTCGACGGCAGCGAGATCGGTGAAGTCGACGAACGAGACCTGCAGATTGGCCGAGCGCTTGCGCACCCGCTCCATCAGCCGGAACGAGCCGCCATAGATGTCGTCGGTGGCGACGATGTGGGCGCCGGAATCGAGCAGTTCCAGCACGGTGGCGATCGCCGCCAGGCCGGACGCGAAGGCAAAGGCGGCCGAGCCGCTTTCGAGATCAGCCACGGCGCGCTCGAAGGCAAAGCGCGTCGGGTTCTGGCTGCGGGCATATTCAAAGCCCTTGTGCACGCCGGGAGACTGCTGGGCAAAGGTCGAGGTGGCGTAGATCGGCACCATCACCGCGCCGGTCAGCGGGTCGTGGCTCTGGCCGCCATGGATGGTGCGCGTCGAGAAAGCCAGACGGTTCTTGCCCGATGATGATGGGCCGGCTGGCGGAGTATTGCTGGTCATCGTGCGCGCCTCAAATGGTTGATCAGGTCTATGCGGGTTATCAGGCCGACGAACTCTTCGCCGTCGAAGATGATGGCGACCTCGTTGCGGTCGAAGACCGGCAGCAGCGCATCCAGCGTCTGGCTGGCCTGCAGCGTGTGCAGATTGGAGGTCATGGCCGTGCGCACCGGGCCGTTGAAGCGCTCCCAGCGACCGTCATAGGGGCCGTCGACCTTGGCCAGGATGTCGCTTTCGTCGACGATGCCGACGAGCTTGCCATTGTCGAGCACCGGCAGCTGCGAGACATCGGAACGGCGCATGCGGCCATAGGCGTTGAGCAGGCTTTCGTCCGGGCCGACATAGACGGTGTCGCCGGTGCGGTGCGAGCGCATCACCAGATCGCGCAGATCGCCATGCTGCTCGTGCTCGGCCAGCCCCTGCTCGGCCAGCCAGAAATCGTCGAACACTTTCGACAGATACTTGTTGCCGCTGTCGCAGACGAAGGTGACGACGCGTTTCGGCACCGTCTGCTCGCGGCAATAGCGCAGCGCGGCGGACAAAAGCGTGCCTGAGGACGAACCGGCGAGGATACCTTCCTTCGACAAGAGGTCGCGGACCGCCAGCATGCTCTGCTTGTCGGGGATGGAATAGGCCTTCTTGACCAGCGACAGATCGGCGTTGGGCGGCACGAAATCCTCGCCGATGCCTTCGACCGTCCAGCTGCCGGCCTCTTCCATCTTGCCGGTCTTGATCAGCGGCGCCAGCACCGAGCCGACCGGGTCGGCCAGCACCATTTCGGTCTTCGGCGATACCTTGGCAAAGTAACGGCCAAGCCCGGTCAGCGTACCGCCCGAGCCGACTCCGACGACCACGGCATCGACGTCACCGTCGAGCTGCGAAAAGATCTCCGGGCCGGTGGTGGTTTCATGCGCCAGCGGATTGGCCGGGTTGGCGAACTGGTTGGCATAAAAGGCGCCGGGCGTTTCCGCTGCGATCTTCTCGGCCATGTCCTGGTAATATTCGGCATGGCCCTTGCCGACGTCGGAGCGCGTCATGCGCACTTCGGCGCCGAGCGCGCGCAGATGCTGGATCTTTTCGCGCGACATCTTGTCGGGCACGACCAGCACGATGCGATAGCCCTTTGGGATGCCGACCTGGGCAAGGCCAAGCCCGGTGTTGCCGGCGGTCGCCTCGACGATGGTGCCGCCGCGCCTGAGCCTGCCCTGCTTTTCAGCCGCGGCGATCATCGACAGCGCGATGCGGTCCTTGATCGAGCCGCCGGGGTTCTGGCTTTCGAGCTTGATGAACAGCCGGCACTTGCCGGTGTCGAATTTGGTCAGCTCGACCACCGGCGTCTGGCCGATCAGGTCGAGAACCGACGCATAGGGCGGACGCAGGCGGGACAATTCGTCGGCTGCGGCGATCTCGTGCTCGCTCATATCGATGCTCCATGACCAAGCGACCGCCTCAAGGCAGAGCGGCAGCGTATCCTCTTCTCCAGCCCTTTGCAGTCGGAAAGAAGATAGATCGTGCCAATCAACCGGCCAGATGCGGAATGAAATTCCGGGTTGTGGCTGTGGTCTCAAACAAAACGCTACCGCAGCACTCCGTCACACCCCCCTCTGGCCTGCCGGCCATCTCCCCCGCAAGGGGGGAGATCGGATGTCGCCGCCGGTTTCGCCAATCTCCAACGTCGAAGAAGAGGGTGCATCAGGCGAAGCTGCCAATCTCCCTCCCTGCGGGGGAGATGTCCGGCAGGACAGAGGGGGGTGCTGTCCCGCCGGCATCAAAAGGTTCTGCCTAACCCAACAACTGCTTGCTCAGCCTCGCACACTGCACGCGGATATCCGGAATGGCGTCGATCTCGAAGAAGGTGCCGCGCGTCAGCGGGCCGACGGCGAGGATCTTGGCCGAGACGGTTCCGTCGCCGGCGATGATCTCGCATTTGGCCGATACATCGAGGCCGATGCGCAGCGGATCCGGCCGTGCCAGGCCGCGGTCGACCAGCGAGCGCACGACGCTGTTCGACGAGGTCGAGATGTCCCTGACGATACCAGAGCAATCGTAGATGCGGGCGACCTCGAGGGTCTCGAGGCGCTGCGTGTGGCGCGACTGGACCTGGACGGTGAATTCGCCGTTGCGCGCGATGTCGACGACGCGGCCGGCGACCAGGCGGATGCGGCCGGACCGCACGGCTTCGGTGACGCGGGCGTAGACCTCGGGCGCCATGCGATGGCGGTGGATGTCCCACCAGGCCTTGGTGTGCTCGACGAAGCGGCGCTTGGCGGAAGCCGGCCAGTTCTGCCAGATCTTCTGGTTGAACGGCCGCAGGCCGTCGACGACGTCGCGCCAGTCGATGCCGGCCTTCTGGTTTTCCTTGATCAGGTCGCGGAACCAGCCGACGAAATAGGAGAGCTGCGTGCCGAGCGGAATGTCGGCGACGTCGAGCTTGATCGGATTGCCCTTACGATGCGGCGAGGGCAGCAGGCCGCGCCGCGACACAGCTATGATGTCGCCGCGATGGCCGCGCTGCTCGAGCGCCAGGAAGGCATCGACCATGCTGAGGCCGGTGCCCAGCACCATGACGCCGGCGTCGGGGGGAAGTGCTGTGTCGGCTTCCGACCCCATCCTGACGGCATGGCCTTGCGCCGGCTCCTCGTCGTGGCCGGTGGCCAGCACGGCGAGATGCGCAACGACGCTGGTGCCGTTGGCCAGCGCCACTTCGACACCGGATGCGGTGGGCGTGATCGAGAGGCTTTCCTCGCGGATCAGCCGAAGCCGCCCGGTCTGCTTTTCGCGCGCCTGCAGCTCGTCGAGCAATTCGCCGAGGTAACGGGCATAGATGCTGCGCGGCGCATAGAAGGGCGCCTGCTCGGCCGTTGCCAGGCCGCGCTCCTGCAGCCAGCGCCAGAAATTGCCGGGATCGTCGGCATAGGCGCTCATGCCGGCGGCGCTGACATTCAAGACATGCGCCGAGAGCAGCGTCGAATAGGCGATGCCCTGGCCGAAATGCGGGCGCCTTTCGATCAGCGTGACGCGCAGGTCGGGATTGGGCGACTTCAGGAGATGCGCGGCCAGCACGACGCCGCTGGCGCCGCCGCCGACAATGATCATGGAGTTGGCACGCCCGGTCATAGGCATGCCTTCGCTCTGCGCAGCGCCAGTGTCAGGCCTGGACCTTCACCGCAACCGGCAGATCGTCGATGCCCTTCGCGACCGATAGGTCGTCGAGGACGATGTCGCGCATTTCCGCGAGGCTGCGCTGATCGAGCACCTCGGCGATCGCTTGCCGGACCTCGAGCATCAGATGTCGGACTTGGCATGTCGCCTCGTTGCAATCTTCACAGCGCTGGTACTGGGTGCGGCTGGCGCAGGGGATCGGCGCCAGCGGACCGTCGAGGACGCGCACGACATGTCCGACCTTGATCTCGTCGGCGGGGCGCGCCAGGCGATAGCCGCCATCCTTGCCCTTGCGGCTCTGGACGAAGCCGGCATTGCGCAACTCGCCCAGGATGGCGTCGAGAAATTTCTTCGGGATGTTGTTGCCGGTGGCGACGTCGTTGACGAAGGCGAGCTGCCCGGCCGGCAATCGCGAGAGATGGACGAGCGCCTTGAGGCCGTACTTGCCCTTTTTCGTGAGCATGAGATCAAAATTTCTCTGTCATGCGACGGCGTGGAACCATCGGTTGCAAAACGCCTGGCGTGCGTTGCCGCCGCGTCCAAGCCCGCATGACACATAAATTCTAGTGACATGATGTACAAGCCGAGAACTGTTGATTTTGCTTCGTTTTCAAGCCGCTTTGGCCATTTTAGCCCGACCTTGTGCCCTCGAAAGCACAAAAATGCCCTTTAAGAGCAGTGGGATGGCAAAATGGTCCTCCAGGGCCGGATGTGGTCGGCATCGACTGACGCGACGGCGAAAGCCGATCCATGCCGCGAGCGATCATGGTGATGTGGTGGCCGCTCATTGCCGACTCCAACTCTCTCATGTCGATAAGAATACTATACTTATGCTGGAGCACTGTGGAAGGTGTTTTCGAATCCATGGCTTTTTTGGGTATGGATTTGCCTGACAGGGGCAAGACTAGGAATTCTCGTTCGCGATCGAGATCATGCCATTCCTTCGAGTGGTGCGTGCAGAACCTTGCCGGACGCTGGCAGGACAGCACCCCCCTCTGCCCTGCCGGGCATCTCCCCCGCAAGGGGGGAGATTGGCAGATCCACCGTAGGTCCAACACCTGCAACGATGGCGATTGGCGAAAGCCGGGATGACAGCGATCTCCCTCCTTGCGGGGGAGATGGCCGGCAGGCCAGAGGGGGGTGCTGTCCCGCCGACATCGGAAGACTTCGGACAGTAGCCGAGCCCCCAACGTCACGGCTTGGATCAAGCCAGGAGATCGCTTGTAGCCGGCCTATCCGCCTCGCCACCCCACCATCGACAGCTTTTTTCTAACAAGCTCGCCTTGGTTGGAAGGATTTAACTCTACAAGAATGATAGAATTAGCTGACTATCATAGGGCATTCCGGTTTTTCTCTTTTCAGGAGCCCTTCATGTCCACGATTTCGCGACGCATTGTTCTTCTCTCGTCCGCCGCACTGGCCGGCGCCGCCTTCCTCGGCCCTGCCCTTGCCGACGACCTCAAGATCACCATCGGCTACCAGACAGTAGTCGAGCCTTCGAAAGTGCCGCAGGCCGACGGCGCCTATGAAGAGGCGACGAAGGCCACCATCGACTGGCGCAAATTCGATTCCGGCGCCGATGTCATCGCCGCGGTCGCTTCCGGTTCGGTCGATATCGGCTATGTCGGCTCGAGCCCGCTGGCGGCGGCGGCGAGCCGCGAGCTGCCGATCCAGACCATCTTTATCGTCGGCCTGATCGGCGAATCCGAGGCGCTGGTGGCGCGCAACGGCGCCGGCATCGCTGGGGTCGCCGACCTCGCCGGCAAGAAGGTCGCCGTGCCCTTCGTCTCGACGACGCATTACAGCCTGCTCGCCGCGCTGAAGCACGAGGGCGTCGATCCGAAGTCGGTCGAGATACTCAATCTGCGGCCACCGGAAATCGCGGCGGCCTTTTCCCGCGGCGATATCGACGCGGCCTATGTCTGGGATCCGGCGCTCGGCCAGATCAAGACGACCGGCAAGGTGGTGGTGGATTCCTCGCAGGTCGCCGCCTGGGGCGCGCCGACCTTCGACGCCTGGATCGTGCGCACCGACTTCGCCGAAAAGAACCCTGAGGCAGTGCGCGACTTCGTCAAGGTGACGGGCACCGCCTATGCCGAGTTCCTCGCCAAGCCCGACGCCTGGTCGGTGTCGTCGCCACAGGCGGCCGCGATCGCCAAGATCACCGGCGCCAAGCTGGAAGAGGTGCCGCAGCTGCTCAAGGGCTATGTCTTCCCGACGCTCGAAGAGCAGGCTTCGGACAAGTTCCTCGGCGGCGGCACGGTCAAGGCGGTGGAAGCGACATCCGCCTTCCTCAAGGAGCAAGGCAAGATCGACGCCGTGCTTCCCGATTATTCCAAATACGTGTCGTCGAAATACGTCACCGAGGCGCTTGCCTCGAACTGAACGCCTGACGCCAAACGAACGCGCGCGGATCTTCTTCCCTGACGCCGCGTGCTGCCTGCCCCGGAACCGCTGACGAGGAGCGGTTTCGGGGCAGTCGGATTTCAACGAACCGCGAGGCATCCATGCCGCATCTCGTACTGGACCCCCATCTTGTACTGGACCCCCATCTCGTACTGGACAAGGTCTCGATCCACTATGACGGCCAAGCGGAGCCTGCCGTCGAACGGGTGTCGATCGATGTCGCCAAGGGCGATTTCGTCGTGCTGGTGGGCCGTTCCGGCTGCGGCAAGACCTCGCTGCTCAACGTCGCCGCCGGCCTTGTCGCGCCGGCGCGAGGTACGGCTTCCATCGACGGCAAGCCGATCACCGCGCCGGGCTCGGACCGGGCGGTGGTGTTCCAGAACGATGCTTTGTTCCCATGGCTGACGGCGCGCGAAAACGTTGCCTTCGCGCTCAGGCTGCGCGGTGTCAGGCCAGCCGAGCGAGCCCAGCGCGCCGATGAGTTGCTGGCGCTGGTGAAGCTCACCGACGCCGGCGACAAGCGCATCTGGGAGCTTTCCGGCGGCATGCGCCAGCGCGTCGGCCTGGCCCGGGCGCTCGCCGCCGAACCCGAATTCCTGCTGCTCGACGAACCGCTCGGCGCGCTCGATGCGCTGACGCGCGAACGCATGCAGACGACGCTGCTCGATCTGTGGACGGCAAGCGAGGTCGGCGTGCTGATGGTGACGCATGGCATCGAGGAGGCGCTGGTGCTGGCCACCCGCATCGTCGTGCTGGCGCCCGGGCCGGGCCGCGTGGTGCGGACTTTTGAACCCGGCTTCTCCAGGCGCTACGCGTCTGGCGAAGCCATTCGCACGATCAAGGCCGATCCGATTTTTTCCGAAGCCCGCGCGGACTTGACCGATGCGATCTTCGAAGGAGAAGCGGCATGACCGTTACTTCCTACACGGAGCGACCGGGACACAAGATCGACGAGGCCGACGGCCTGTCGGTGCCATGGTCGCGACCCAGCCCCAAGCGTAAAGGCGTTTCGGCCCGCGCGGTCAGCGCTGTCACCATCCTGGTGGTGCTGGCGCTGTGGGCGCTGTCGGCCCGCCTGCAACTGGTGTCGCCAGTGTTTCTGCCATCGCCTGCCGCCGTGTGGAACAAGTTCATCACCGTCGCTCGTGACGGCTTCGTCGATGCGACGCTGCTGCAGCATGCCGTCGCCAGCCTGTGGCGGATATTCGCCGCGCTGGTCGCCGCCATCCTCATCGGCGTGCCGGTTGGGCTCGCCATCGGCATCAGCACGATCGGGCGCGGCATCTTCGATCCGCTGCTGGAATTCCTGCGGCCGATCCCGCCGCTCGCCTACCTGCCGCTGGTCATCATCTGGTTCGGCATCGGCGAGCCGTCGAAGATCCTGGTGATCGCCATTGCCATGCTGGCGCCGGTGGCGCTGTCGACCGCGTCCGGCGTTCGCGGCGTCTCGCAGGAGCGCATCAATGCGGCGCGCTCGCTGGGTGCTACCCAGCGCCAAGTGGTCCGCCACGTCATTCTGCCCAGCGCGCTGCCGTCGATCCTGACCGGACTGCGCATCGCGCTCGGCGCCGGCTGGTCGACGCTGGTCGCCGCCGAACTGGTGGCGGCGACACGCGGGCTTGGCTTCATGATCCAGTCGGCCGCCCAGTTCCTCGTCACCGACGTGGTGGTGATGGGCATATTGGTGATCGCGGCCATCGCCTTCGTGCTCGAATTCACCATCCGCAGGCTCGAACGCGTCCTCGTCCCGTGGGCGGGACGCGAATGATTGGAAACCAGAAGAGCAGGAGAGAATGACGATGACCCATTCCACCGCCGTGCTGTTCGCCCAAGCCGGTAACTGGCTTCTCGCCTGGACCAGGGAAAGCCAGCCGCTAGAACAGCAACTGAAATCGCCAACGCCGGTCCGCTGGGACGCCGAGCGCGACCGCCTGCCGCCACGCGACGAGAGTTTTTACTGGGCCTGGCAGTATTGGTCGCAGTGAAGGGCGTGGGGCACGACTTGTGTCACGAAGACGGCTTAACTTAAGCTTCGTCATCCTAGGGCGAAGCAAGGAGCGAAGCGACGCGGCGCAGGCCCTAGGATCCATGCCGTGACGGTGGTCGTAGAATGCGGCGGATCAGAAATGTCGCTTTGCACGCCAACTCACGCGGGCTACCCTTCAACCATGACCGGCTATGCCTACATGACCGCGAGTCAGAAGCGCCGTACGATCTACATCGGTGTCACCAACGACCTCGGCCGCCGCGTACCCGAGCACAAGTCCGGCCAAGGCTCAGGCTTTACCAGTCGCTACGGCGTGCAACGCCTTGTCTGGTACGAAGAGTATTTCGACATTACCGACGCCATCCAACGTGAGAAATCACTGAAGCGCTGGCCACGACAATGGAAGATCGAGCTGATCGAGAGGGCCAATCCGGAGTGGTTCGAGCTCTTTCGTGGAACCGGCTGGTCGGCGCTCGGTTCCTTGCACCGCCGGAGCATAGCATCACCGTCACGGCATGGATCCTAGGGTCTGCGCCGCGTCGCTTCGCTCCTTGGCTTCGACCGCTTCTACAAGCTCGGGCTGATCCCGAAAGCGGTCCGCATCTCCGACGCGGTGTGGACAGCACCCGGCAACTAACTTGTCCCCTGACGGCGCCGGGTGAGAACGCCCGGCGCCATTTGCGTTTGCACCCATATCTCCAGGAGATCCGCCCGTGACTGTGCCAGACATGACCGCGCCTGCCAGCACCGCACCGCTCGATTTCTTCTGGTTCATCCCGACGCATGGCGACGGTTCTTATCTCGGTTCCGAGGAGCAGCAGCGACCGCCCGAATTCGGCTACTTCAAGGAGATCGCGCAAGCGGTCGACCGGCTCGGCTTTCCCGGCGTGCTGCTGCCCACGGGTCAGAACTGCGAGGATTCCTGGATCACCGCGACAGGTCTCGCGACGCTGACCGAAAAGCTGAAGTTTCTCGTTGCGCTGCGGCCGGGCGTCACGCTGCCGACTTTCGCCGCGCGCCAGACCGCCGCCCTCGATCGCTTGAGCAATGGCCGCCTGCTGCTCAATGTCGTGGTCGGCGGCAACCCGACCGAGCTCGCCGGCGACGGCGTCTTCCTGCCGCATGACGAGCGCTATGCCCAGGCGCATGAGTTCCTGACCATCTGGCGCGGCCTGGTGTCGGGCGAGCGGGTTAATTTCGACGGCAAATATTACCGCGTCGAGAGTGGCCGCCTCGACCTTCTGCCGCACCAGGAGCGGCCGCCGCTCTATTTCGGCGGGTCGTCGGACGCAGGCCAGGACCTCGCCGCCGACCTCGTCGACATGTATCTGACCTGGGGCGAGCCGCCGGCGCAGGTTGCCGAGAAGCTGGCCGCGGCGCGCGCAAAAGCGGCACGGCGCGGCAGAAAACTACGTTTCGGCATCAGGCTGCATTTCATCGTCCGCGAGACCGAGGACGAAGCGTGGCGCGCCGCCGACCGGCTGATCAGCCATGTCACCGACGCGCAGATCGAAAACGCGCAGGCGCGCTTCCTCAACCAGATGGATTCAGTCGGCCAGCGCCGTATGGCGCAATTGCATGGCGGACGCCGTGACAGGCTGGTCGTCTCGCCCAATCTGTGGGCCGGTGTCGGGCTGGTGCGCGGCGGCGCCGGCACGGCGCTGGTCGGCACGCCGGAACAGATCACCGAGCGCATCCGGGAATACCAGGCGATCGGCATCGATACCATCATCGGCTCGGGCTATCCGCATCTCGAGGAGGCCTACCGCGTCGCCGAGCTTCTGTTTCCAAAGCTCGGGCTCGGCACCAGGCGGCAGCGGGCGCATGAGAACATCGCCAACGAATTCTCGGTCGGCTTCCATGGCGCCAACCGCCTGCAGGCTTCGTCATGAGCTTTTCCACGCGCCTGCGCGGCAATGGCATCGGCTGGCTGCTCCCGGCGCTGGTTATTGCCGGCTGGGAGATTGCCAGCCGCGCGGGCGTCATGCCCGCCAACGTGCTGCCGGCGCCGAGCGCGGTCGCCGAAGCCTTCTGGCGGCTGACGCTGTCAGGCGAACTGATCCGCAACATCGGGGTCTCGACCGCGCGCGCCCTTGCCGGCTTTGCCGTCGGCGGCTCGATCGGCTTTGCGCTTGGCCTTGCCAACGGGCTGTCTACGCTCAGCCGCGGCCTGACCGACACGACGCTGCAGATGATCCGCAACATCCCGCACCTGGCGCTGATCCCGCTGGTCATCCTGTGGTTCGGCATCGACGAGGAAGCCAAACTGTTCCTGGTGGCGCTTGGCGTGTTCTTTCCGATCTACGTCAACACGCTGCTCGGCATCCAGAGCGTCGACCCGCAGCTGGTCGAGATGGGCCGCGTCTACGGCATGGACCGGCGCGCCCTGTTCTTCCGCGTCATCCTGCCCGGCGCGCTGCCGGCGATCTTCGTCGGCCTGCGCTATGCCCTGGGCATCATGTGGCTGACGCTGATCGTCGCCGAGACCATCTCGGCCAGCTCCGGCCTCGGCTACATGGCCATGCAGGCGCGCGAATTCCTGCTGATCGACGTCGTCGTGCTGTCGATCCTGATCTACGCGCTGCTCGGCAAGCTCGCCGACAGCCTCGCCCGCCTGCTCGAGCGGCTGTCGCTCGGCTGGCATCCGGCCTTCCAGAACGGATGAGAGATTGCCCATGACCGCCGCCAGCCTGACCGCAGCCCGTTCCTTCGTCGCCACGCCGGTGCGGCCGATCGGCTCCGTCGAAGGGCAGCGGGCCTTTGCCTTCAGGCAAGCCGGCAAGCGCTTCGGCGACAAGACCGTGCTCGACGGCATCGACCTGGACGTGCCGGCCGGGCAGTTCCTTGCCGTCATCGGCAAGAGCGGCTGCGGCAAGAGCACGCTTTTGCGGCTTTTGGCCGGGCTCGACCGGCCGACATCGGGATCGCTGACATTCGGCGTGGCAGAGGAAGGACACAGCCGCACGCGCTTCATGTTCCAGGAGCCACGGCTCCTGCCCTGGGCCAGCGTGGTGAAAAACGTCGAGGTCGGGCTGACCGGGATTGCTTCCGGCGCGGAAGCAAGGCAACGCGCGCTCGACATTCTCGGCGAGGTCGGGCTTGCCGATCGGGCCGACGAATGGCCTTCGGTGCTGTCCGGAGGTCAGAAGCAGCGCGTGGCGCTGGCCCGCGCGCTGGTCGGCCACCCGCAGATCCTGGCTCTCGACGAGCCGCTCGGCGCACTCGACGCCCTGACCCGCATCGAGATGCAGCAGCTTCTGGAACGCATCTGGATCGCGCAGAAGTTCACGGCTGTGCTGGTCACGCATGATGTCGCCGAAGCGGTTGCGCTGGCCGACCGGGTCGTGGTGATCAGCGAAGGCCGGATCGCGCTTGATCTGAATGTGCCCGTGGAACGGCCGCGCCGGCGCGGTTCGGTCGAGTTGGCCCGGCTGGAGGGCAAGATTCTGGACCGGCTGTTCGGGTAGGCTGTCGGGGGCGGCGGCGCAATTGGTGAGCGGCTTCCCGCTAGCGGTTCGCCCACACCAGCCCTGCCAGCCCGACAAGTAAGGTAACGACGCCCGACATACAGCCATTGCGACTGGCCGGTCATGAAGCTGCCGCCGACAGCGCCGATGCCTTGCAGCGACCACAGCGCGCCGACGGCAAGCACAATCAAGGCCAGCAGATTTTTGCTCATCCTCATTGCCGGATCTCCCTTTTCAAGTCGATTGGTTGCAGCATCGGGGCCGCGATAAAAGAGCCAAAGGAAGTGGTCCGACCGCGCCAGACTCTACTTGGATATTAATGTTCGATCTTGTCAAACGGATGCCTGGCAGCAGGACAAAGATCATCATCGAATGATCATCGCGCGCCGCAAAATCCCTGACAGACTGTTACCCAACGACTCCAAACGTGTGCCATTGCCACGGAACCGCCAGATGACTGCCGCATTTCGCGCCTTATTTGGCACCTAACGGCTGGGGTCTGTCAAAAACGGAGCCATCCCCCAAATATGAAGAACTCTAAACAGACCGCGCTTATCGCGGTAACGATCGCTGCTGGCCTGATGGTTGGCGCTTCTTCGGCGACCGCGGCCAGCCAGTGCGGCCGCGCCTCGTGGTACGCGCTGCACTCCAAGACCGCATCGGGCGAGCGCATGAACCCTTCGGCGCTGACCGCTGCCCACCGAACCTTGCCTTTCGGCACCAAGCTCCGGGTGACCAACAAGAACAACGGCCGCAGCGTCGTCGTGCGCATCAACGATCGCGGTCCGTTCATCAAGGGGCGCGTGCTCGACCTGTCGAAGGGCGCGGCCGGCCAGCTCGGCTTCATCGGCTCCGGCCACACGTCCGTGTGCATGGCACGCGTCTAGAGCTTCCTGTGTCCGGCAAGAGGGCCGGACACATTGCCTACACATTTCGCAGTCGCACACTGAGCCGGCTGGCACCGTTCGGCCCCGATTTCCACGGCCTTGAACCAAAGAAGCATTGGTCACGCCGCGTGACGTATTGCATCGCAGCAATTAGTTGTTAACTTCCCCGCGAGACATCTAGGGCTCGGCGCGGCTCGCCGTCCCTTCGGTCGCAGGCAGCAGCGGGGTTCTCGATGTTCTACCAGCTCTATGAGATGAACCACGCCGCCCTGCAGCCGGCGCGCCTCTATGCCGACGCGGTGCGGATGTTTTACTCCAATCCGCTCAATCCGTTTTCCCACACGCAATGGGGCCGTTCGATCGCGGCGACGGCCGAACTGTTCGAGCGCACCACGCGCCGCTACGGCAAGCCGGCCTTCGGCCTGACCAAGACCGTGGTCGACTGGAAGAGCGTCGAGGTCACTGAAAAGACCGTCTGGTCGAAGCCGTTCTGCAATCTCGTCCGCTTCGAGCGCACTGTCCCCGCCGGACGCAAGCCCGATCCGAAGCTTCTGATCGTGGCGCCGATGTCGGGCCATTATGCGACGCTGCTGCGCGGCACGGTCGAAGCCATGCTACCCTATGCCGACGTGCACATCACCGACTGGGTCGATGCCCGCATGGTGCCGCTTGCCGACGGCCAATTCGATCTCGACGACTACATCGACTATGTCATCGACATGCTGCACACGCTGGGGCCGGACACGCATGTGATGGCGGTGTGCCAGCCTTCCGTGCCGGTGCTGGCCGCCGTGGCGCTGATGGAAACGAAGGGCGACCCCTTCGTGCCCTCGACCATGACCTTGATGGGCGGCCCGATCGACACCCGCAGCAACCCGACCGCGGTCAATCTGCTGGCGCAGGAAAAGGGCATCGACTGGTTCCGCGACAATGTCGTGATGCATGCGCCCTGGCCGGTGCCGGGCTTCGGCCGCGAGGTCTATCCAGGCTTCCTGCAGCTGTCCGGCTTCATGAGCATGAACCTCGACCGCCACATCATCGCCCACAAGGACTTCTTCATGCATCTGGTGAAGCATGATGGCGACAATGCCGAGAAGCACCGCGATTTCTACGACGAGTATCTTGCCGTCATGGACCTGACGGCGGAGTTTTATCTACAGACCGTCGACACGGTCTTCGTGCGCCAGGCCTTGCCCAAGGGCGAGATGACGCATCGCGGCACCAGGATCGATCCGTCGGCGATCCGCAACGTCGCGCTGTTCACGGTCGAAGGCGAAAACGACGACATATCGGGCCTTGGCCAGACCAAGGCGGCGCATGATCTGTGCCCCAACATCCCGGCAGACAGGCATGCCCACTACATGCAGCCGGCGGTTGGCCATTACGGCGTGTTCAACGGTTCGCGCTTCCGTTCCGAAATCGTGCCGCGCATCGTCGACTTCATCACCAGCTATGGCCGCCAGGAGCGTGTCGCGGTGAAACCGAAGCTGGTCCGCGCCGCCAAGAGATAATGCAAGGCCGCCCAAAATTGCGGGTTTTGGGAAGATGACCTGCATAAACCAAGCTTAACGGCGATAAACCGTGAAATTGGACGGTAAAAGCCGGCTGGCTGGCCGATTCTGTTGCACAAGTGCCGCTGTCCAGCCCCTCGGGTAACCATGCCGACAATCCGACCGTCGTCGTAATTGACACGGACTGTAAATCCCCCTTAACCTTTCGTTAATAACAAAGGGTGAGCGGGGACAATGATTTCCTCATCGATGGCGCGACGGCTGCGCGTGTATGTGGCGGCCGGGCTGGCAATGACGGCGGGCTGGGTGGCACCGGCTTTGGCGGGTGGAGCGATGGCGACCGGGGGGCTCACCTCGCAGCCGATCGGCCACTATGATTTCTGCAAGCTGCATCCGGGCGAGTGCTCGATCCGCCCGACCAATCTGGCGCCGGCTCCGATGAGCGACGGGCTGATGCGCAAGCTTCTCAATGTCACCGCCAGGGTCAACGCCGCCGTCAAGCCGATGAGCGACATGGATATCTACGGCAAGGACGAGGTCTGGGCCTATCCCGACAAGGGCGTCGGCGATTGCGAGGACTATGTGCTGGAAAAGCGGCGCCAGCTTTCGCGCATGAGCATCTCGCTTGCCGATCTTCTGATCACCGTCGTGCGCAAGCCCGACGGCGAGGGTCACGCCGTGCTGACGGTGCGCACCGACGAGGGCGACTATGTGCTCGACAATCTGACCGACAAGGTCAAACCATGGGACGCGACCGGTTACCGCTTCCTCAAGCGGCAGGCGATCGACAACACCGGCCGCTGGGTCTCGATCCGCGGTGGCCAGCAGGTTCTGGTCGGCGCGGTGCAGTAGCTTCTGCACGAACAGGGCGGCATCGGCGATCCTTGGCGCCAGCGTCTCGCTCGTGGCCCGACGCCGCGCGCATCCTCTAATAATCTCGCATTTCTCCGTGAACCATTTCGCTCCGGCCTGCGACACACAGCCGTGAACCGAAACCAACCATGGAGACTTCAGATGACTGCTTTTCTGCGAAACACCCTTCTTGCCGCTATCGCGGTGTCGAGCATGGCCGGATCCTCCATGGCCGATCAGACCACCAGCTGTGCCAAAACCAACCTCAACGACCTCTGGGCCGGCCGCTGTTGCGGTGATGCCGGGGCGTCGGACTGCCTGGGTGGCGGAAACAATGGCCATGGCGGCAATGGCGATCACGGCCGGGGCGGAAATGGCGGCACGGCCGGCAAGAAGTGATCTCACCACTGTGCCCGCTGGCGCTCCGCCGGCGGGCAGTTTCCTTCTGAAGCAGGCGAACTTGCATCACGCTCGGATCGTCGGACTACGGCCGCTGGTTTAACGCCGCGCGGATCGATGCGGTAATGCGGCGAAGCTCGGCTTCGTCGAGTTTTTCGATGTTTTCCGCCAGCAGATTGGCAAGCTCGGTGGCGGCGGGGGAAAGACCCGACGTGTCGAGTTTTACACGCGGATGCGAGGCCTCGGCCAGCCGCGCCAGTTCCTCGGCATCGTCCCAGATGATGTTGAAATAGCCGATGATCTTCTGGATCAGCGTCCAGGTCGGGGCACCGCGCCTGCCATGTTCGAGCGCCGACAGATAGGCGGCGCTGACGCCGATCGCCGCCGCCATGTCCTTCTGGCGGACACCGCGTTCGCTCCTAAGCGTCCGCAGCTTCTCTCCGAACGGGGTCATGTCCCCACCCTCATGATAGAGCTCCTCACAGGCGCGCCCGCCGCAGGCGGATATAGAGCGCACCCGAACCGCCATGATTGCGGGCGGCATGGTCGTGGCTGGAGACCAGCGGCCGGAAGGCGGGCGTCGACAGCCAGGCCGGTACCGCGCGCCGCAACACGCCATCGCCGCCGGAGGACGAGCCCTTGCCGGTGATGACCAGGACATAGCGGACGCCGCCGGCATGCGCCCGGTGCAGGAATGAAAACAGCAGCGAATAGGCCTCGTCCTGGGTCAGGCCGTGCAGATCGACGCGGCCCTCGATCGGCAGCCGGCCCTTCGACAGCTTGTCCAAGGTCGGTTCGTCGAGCGCATGCGCGACATGCTGCGTCTTTGGTTTGGCTGCCCCGGGATTGGCCATGGGCTGAACCGGTTGCGGCTGACTTGGCCTGACCTCGGCAGGGATTTCAGGGATGTCGACGGCAAATTTGCCCTTCAGCGGCTTGGCCGTGCGCGCCACCAGGTTCCACAGAACCCGGTCGTCCTCGCTGAGCTTGTCCGGGCGCCGGGTCATCGGACCGCACCTGCAACGAGCGCGCGCGGGATCAGCGCATAAAAATCCGCGGCATTGCGGACCACGCCGGCGATCTCGCCCGCGGCATCGCCCGAACCGGCGAACAGGTCGCCCCGCGCGGACCCGGTGATGGCCGAGCCGGTGTCCTGCGCGATCATCAGCCGGCGGAACGGTTCTGCGTCGAAAGCAGTCAGCGTCGGTGCGTCGATGTAAAAAGGCGTGCCGAATGTATGCAGCAAGCGGTCGACGGCGATCGAGCGGCCCGGCGTCAGCGGCACCTTGGCGGCGGCGATCGGGCCAAGGGCCGCGTCCTCGACATCGGCCTCGCGGAAGAAGATGTAAGAGCGGTTCTGCCGCAGGATCTCGTCGACGCGGCCCGGATGCGCCTTGAACCAGGCGCGGATCGACTGCATCGTCACCTTCTCCAGCGGGATCTCGCCAAGCTCGCTCAAGATCTTGCCGGATCCGGTGAAGCGCTGGCCGGATTTGGCGGCATAGGTGACGCGGACAAGCCGGCCGTCGGTCATGGCGAGGCGTGCGGCACCTTGCACGTGAATGAAGAAGGCATCGACCTTGTCGGCCAGCCAGGCGATTTCCAGACCCTTGCCGTCGAGCGCGCCACGCTCGATCTCGCCACGGTCGGGATACTCGACCGGCCCGCTCGGCGTCTGGCGCGCGAAAGCGAGGTAGGGATCCAGGCCGGGCGGCCGGTTGCTCTCGTCGATATCGACGAGATCGGCCGGGCGCGACAGCAACGGCACCGAAAACCGATCCGTGCGCACCGGTGACGCCTCGACCTGCGGCTCATAGAAACCAGTGACGAGCCCGGCGCCGGCATGTTCGGCGGGGATAAGTGCCGGGACGAAATGGCGCTCGAAGAAGGCGCGGGCTTCCCCGCGGGTCGGCGACCGATTCGCCGGCGAAACGGTCCGGGCCTTGGCGTAGGCATCGGCAAAGGCGTCGAAGTCGATGCCGAGCGCACCACTGCGATAGGGTTTGGTCAGGACATGGAAGGCCGAGCGGCGAAAGGCGGCGAAAGCCGCCGAATGGTCGTCATCTCCCCAGCCGGGCAGGTTGCCGAAGGCTTTCTCGACAAAAAGAGGCGATAGCGACACCGGAGCCTCGCCGCGTGTTTCCGAACTAGTCTTCTTCCTCGGTGGCGACGAGCTTCCAGTTCGGGTCGCGCGAGCGCGTGTCGCGGGCGAAGGTCCAGACATCCTTGACCTCTGCGACGGTTTCCGGGTCGCCGTCGATGACCGCGCCGGCCTTGTCGCGGGTCGCCGAAATCAGCTCGCTGATGATGCGCAGCGTGACATGCGCCTCGCCGCCCTTCATCTCGGCCGAGACGATGTCGGCCTTGTCGATGCCGACGAAGGAGGACTGGATCTTTTCCGCCTTGGCCTCGCGCTCACCGATGGCGGCGACAAAGCCGTCATAGACCTCGCGCGACAACAGGTTCTTCAGCGTTTTGCGATCGCCGTCGGCATAGGCCATGACGATCATCTCGTAAGCCATCTAGGCGCCGTCGACGAAACCCTTCGGCTCGAAGGACGGATCATTGTCCTTGATCGTGCGCAGGCCCTTGTTGAGGTCGGTATCGGGCTTGGCGAATGCGTCGATCGCGGCATAGGTGTCGGGAGCCGGCTCGCCTGGCGGGCGCTTGCGCGGCAGCGAGACGACATTTTCTGATTTCTGGGCGGCATCCTTGTCGCCGGTGCGAGCCGCCGAATAGGGATCGAAGGGCGGCCGTTCGCTGCCGGTGCGGCGGCCCAGCACATTGCGCAGCTGGAAAAAGATGACCACCGCCGCAATCAGGAAGAAAATCGTGCCGAAGTCGAAGAATCCCATATCTTCCGCCAATCAATTCCTGCCCTGTGGCCGGACCGTCAGGCCCAATGGCCACGGTCGCATAGCGTTCAACATTCAAAGCATATAGAACGCAAGGCGCAATCATTCAAATCAAAGGCAGGCATACCTATCTAACAGCCTCAGTGCCAGCGGCGATTGCCAACTGGCGGCCAAAACAATCGAAACGTCATAACAATCGAAAAAAGGTTGGCAAGACTTGCGCATTTCGCTGCTTCCCTTCTTTCTCCTCGCGCTTCCGCTGCTGGAAATCGCCGGTTTCGTCATCGTCGGCCGTGAGGTCGGCGCGCTGGCGACGGTCGGCCTCGTGCTGGCCTCGAGCATCGCCGGCGTGCTTTTGCTCCGGTACCAGGGCTTTGGCGTGATGGCCCGCATCCGCACCGAGATGGCCGCCGGCCAGAACCCAAGCCGCCACCTTGCGCACGGCGCCATGATCGTGGTTGCGGCGGTCCTCCTGATCATCCCCGGCTTCATATCAGACATTATCGGCCTGCTGCTGTTCCTGCCGCCGTTGCGCGACTTTGCCTGGAACCGGTTCAAGGGCCGTATTGTCGTCGCCACCGATTTCTCGACCGGCGGTTTTCGCAGCCGCCAGCGCGACAGGGTCATCGACCTCGAAGACGGCGACTATTCGCGCGAGGACGATCTGAAGCGCGGCCCGGATCACAACTCGCCGTGGCGCCGCCTGAAGGACGATTAGGGCGCCGTCCCATCTATATCCGCAGCCGAGAAGCAAGGCGGCAAACCTTGTCTTGTCATCCCCGCCATGGTAGCGAACGCCCGATTTCAATTCGGTCAGCGACGCTGCCCAGGCAAGAGGACAAGGCTTATGGCCAGCAAGGATGACGCGCCGGTCGGCGCAGCCAACGGAAACGGCAATGCGGCGCAGCCGTCGCTCAACGTTCTGGCGCAATATGTGAAGGACCTGTCGTTCGAAAGCCCCGGCGCGCCGAATTCGCTGCGCGGCCGCGACAAGGCGCCGGGCATCGCCATCAACGTCAACGTCAACGCCAACCCGCTCTCCGACAAGCAGTTCGACGTCAATCTGACGCTGAACGCCAAGGCGTCCTTCGACCAGGAAGTGCTGTTCAATGTCGAGCTGGTCTATGGCGGCGTGTTCGCCATCGCAGGCTTTCCGCAGGAGCACATGCTGCCGATCCTGTTCATCGAATGCCCGCGCCTTTTGTTCCCGTTCGCCCGGCAGATCATCGCCGAGGCAACCCGCAATGGCGGCTTCCCGCCGCTGATGCTCGACCCGATCGACTTCGCCCAGATGTTCCAGCAGAAGCTGGCCGAGGACGAGGCGTCCAAGGTCAAGGTGAGCTGAGGCCTGCTGTCATCGTTGTTGTTTCTGAGAACCCGGCCTTGTGCCGGGTTTTCTGTTTGGAACGCTGGCGGGGCAGCGCGCCTTTGAGGTTGGCTGAAGGCCCCTAGCGTCTTCGTCATCCTAGGGCGGAGCAAGGAGCGTAGCGACGCAGCGCAGACCCTAGGATCCATGCCGTGACATTCGCCTTAGAATGCAACGGATCAGAATGGCGCTTGTCCCCGCGCCTGTGCTCGCTACGCTAAAACCATGACCGGTTATGTCTACATGACTGCGAGCCAGGAAGGTGGCACCCTCTATATCGGTGTCACCAACGACCTCGGTCGCCGCATGCCGGAGCACAAGTCGGGCCAAGGCTCTAATTTCACCAGCCGCTACGGTGTTCAGCGGTTGGTCTGGTAGGAGGAGTTTTTCGACATCACCGATGCGATCCAACGTGAGAAGTCCCTGAAGCGCTGGCCGCGCCAATGGAAGATCGAATTGATCGAAAAGGCCAATCCAGAGTGGTTCGAGCTGTTTCGCGGGACGGGGTGGTAACGCTCGGTTTCTTGCACCGCCGGAACATATCATCACCGTCACGGCATGGATCCTAGGGTCTGCGCCGCGTCATTCGCTCCTTGCTTCGCCCTAGGATGACGAAGTTATCGGGTCCGCTGCCAATCTTGAGGGTCGGCCCTTCCAGCCTTGCCGCCATCGCTTCTCTAACTGCCAGCAGCAACCTTCAGCCACAACGCCTTCTCACCCAACGTCCCGACCATGCCGGCGTGCGCGGCGCGTTCGGCTTCGGTGAGGCGGGGCCGCAGGGGTGCCGGGCGCTGGCTGATGATGATCTCGATCTGGCGGACATTTTTGCCTTGCGCCGGCGCGGTGGCGCTGTCGAGGATAAGGGCCGCCTGCTTGCCGCCGATCAGCTCGATATAGACCTCGGCCAGCAATTCGGAATCGAGCAGGGCGCCGTGCTTGGTGCGCCTGGTGTTGTCGATGCCGTAACGCCGGCAGAGCGCATCGAGCGAATTCGGCCCCATCGGGTGCTTGCGGCGCGCCAGCGCCAGCGTATCGACGACGAGGCCGTTGTCGATGACGGGATGACCGAGCCGGCCGAATTCAACGTTCAGGAAGCCGATGTCGAAGGTTGCGTTGTGGGCGACCAGCTTGGCGCCGTCGGTGAAGTCCAGCCATTCCTGCACAATCTCGGCAAAGGTCGGCTTGCCCGCGAGGTCCGCCGCGCTGATGCCGTGCACCGCCTGTGCCTCGGCATGGATCGCGCGCCCTTGCGGGTTGATGTAGTGGTGGAAGGTCTTTCCGGTCGGGAAGCGGTTGACCAGCTCGACGCCGCCCAGCTCGATCACGCGGTCGTCGCGCGAATCGAGGCCGGTGGTTTCCGTGTCGAAGATGATCTCACGCATCGAATCAGTCGCTCCAAAGGAGCAGAATCATGAGACCGGAACAAAATGGCAATGGGAAACGAGCTGATCAGGGCAATCACTACAGGTTTGCGCTGCCCCTCATCGCACTGCCGGGCACTTCTCCCCCTATAGTGACGGGGAGAAGGACGCCTTCGCAAAGGATTCGCCAATCTCCTGCGTTTGCAAGAGAGTAGCCGAGGTCGCGGCCAGCTCCTTCTCCACGTCACTACACGGGGAGAAGATGATGCCGGCAGGCAGATGAGGGGCGGCGCTGACGTTAACAGACGGCAGCCAGTGTCAATGGCCCGGCTCGCCGACCCCGATCAGTTCCGCAATGATCGCATTTACCTGAGTCCGCGCGGCGTCCAGCCCCTGGCCGGTGTCGACCACGAAATCGGCCTGACGACGCTTTTCCGTATCCGGCACCTGCTTGGCCAGGATCGACGCCAGTTTTTCCTCGGTCATGCCTGGCCGCGCCAGCACACGCTCGCGCTGGGTCTCGGCCGATGCGGTGACGACGACGACCTTGTCGACGCGGTTGCGGCCGCCGGTTTCGAACAGCAGGGGAATATCGAGGACGGCGATCGGCGCGCCTGATCTACGATGCCTGGCCAGAAAGGCATCGGCATCAGCGCGAACCAGCGGATGGATGATCGCCTCGAGCCGCTTCAGCGCGGCGGCGTCGCCGAGCACACGCGCGCCAAGCTTTGTCCGGTCGACCGCCCCGGCAGATGTGGTGCCGGGAAAGGCGGCCTCGACCAGGGGGGCTGCCTTGCCGGCATAGAGGCGATGCACCGTCTCGTCGGAATCATGGACCGGCACGCCGGCGTCAGTGAACATCTTTGCCGTCGTCGACTTGCCCATGCCGATCGAGCCGGTGAGGCCGAGCACGATCATGGCTTCGGCACCAGATCGGCGACGATCAGCGCCCGGAGTTCGGCCGTCACCCGCGGCCTGATGCCGAACCAGCGCTCGAAGCCGGGCACGGCCTGATGCAGCAGCATGCCGAGACCGTCGACCGTCTTCAGGCCCCTGGCGCGCGCCGCCGCAAGCAGGGGCGTCTCCAGCGGTACATAGACGATGTCGGTGACGATGGCGTGGTCCGGCAGCCGGGCGGGATCGGCCGACAGGCCTTCATTGCCATGCATGCCGAGCGCAGTGGTGTTGACCAGCAGGCCGGCATCGCCGAGCAGTTCATCCGTAGCCGCCATGCCATGCGCCGACACGCCGGCGCCGAAGCGATCGCGCAATTCCTGCGCTCGGGCCACAGTGCGGTTGACGATGCGGATGTCGGTCACGCCGCGCTCCTTCAGCGCATGGATGACCGCGCGCGACGCACCGCCGGCGCCAAGCACGACCGCCGGACCCTTGCCCGCCCAGCCCGGCGCATGATCGTCGAGATTGGCGGCAAAGCCGTGCGCGTCGGTGTTGCCGCCCCACAAGACGCCGTCCTCGAACCACAGCGTGTTGACGGCGCCGATCTCTTCAGCGGCCTGGTCGCGGCGCTCGGACAGCGCGAAGACCGCCTCCTTGTGCGGGATGGTGACGTTGCCGCCGCGATAATTGTTTGCCGGCAGCGTCTTCACGAACTCGGCAAAGTCTTGCGGCGCGACATCGATGGCCTGGTAGCTGCCGTCGATGCCATGTTTGGCCAGCCAGTAGCCATGGATCTTCGGCGAGCGCGAATGCTTGACCGGATGGCCGGTGACGAAGGCCTTCTTTGACACCTCAGCCATCGATCGCTCCCAGCGTGCGCAGTTCGGCCAGCAGCGGCAACAGCGGCAAGCCGACAATCGTGAAATGGTCGCCTTCGATTTTCTCGAACAATTGAATGCCTTCGCCTTCTACCTGGTAGGCGCCGACGCTGGGCAGCGCCTTGGCGCCGACGCGGGCGAGATGGCGGCCGATGAAGGCTGGGTCGAGCTTGCGCATGGTCATCGAGGCGATGCCGACATGCCGCCACAAGACCTTGCCGTCGCGAACCAGCACCGCGGCGCTGTTGAGCTGATGGGTCTTGCCCGACAGCGCCAACAGATGCCGGCGTGCGCCTTCCATGTCGGCCGGCTTGTGGAACACCTCGTCGCCGAGCGACAGCGTCTGGTCGCAGCCCAGAACCAGGGCGCCCGGCCTGCGCTCGCTGACTTCGGTGGCCTTGGCCTCGGCCAGCACCAGGGCGACGTCCTCGGGCGAGACGCCGCTGTCCTGCAAAGGCCCCTCGAGCGCGCGCTCGTCGACATCGGCGGGAACCGCCTCGACATCGACGCCGGCATTGACCAGCATCGCCTTGCGGAACGGGCTGCCTGAAGCGAGGATGATTTTCTCGGTCATGGTTTTTACGCCTGGTTTTCTGGCACCGACTAGGGTGTTGAGATTCAGGTCAGGCCGAGTCGAAAATGGTGGCTTCCGAGAACCGGAGCGGAGCGTACTTAAAGTACGTGAGCACCGGAAGCGCAGGAAGCCGCCATTTGCAGGCCGGCATCACCTGAATATCGACGCCCTAGCGCGTCTTCCCCCGCAGGGCAACGATGGCCGCCGCCGTTTCCTCGATCGAGCGGCGGCTGACGTCGATCATCGGCCAGCCATGGCGCGTGCAGATCTTGCGGGCATAGGCGAGCTCCTCGGCGATTGCGGCGCGGTCGACATAATCCGATGCCTCATACGAGCTGCTGTTGCCGAGGATGCGGTTTTGCCGGACATGCGAGATGCGCTCGGCGGTGGCGATCAGCCCGACGATCAGCGGCTTGCTGGCGGCAACCAGGCTTTCCGGCACCGGCACGCCGAGCACGATCGGGATGTTGGCGGTCTTGATGCCGCGGTTGGCGAGATAGATGCTGGTCGGCGTCTTCGACGTGCGAGAAATGCCGATCAGCACGACATCGGCATCGTCCATATTGAGCGGCAATTGGCCGTCATCATGGTCCATGGTGAAATTGAGCGCATCGATGCGGCGGAAATATTCGGCGTCGAGGACATGCTGGGCGCCGACGCGGCGGCCGGCCGGGGTGCCTAGATAGGACTGGAACACGGTCAGCACCGGCTCCAGCACCGATACACAGGGCAGGCCCATGGCCGCGCAGCGCTCGTCGATGCCGCGTGCCAGCTTCTGGTCGACGACCGTATAGAGGATGATGCCCGGCTCTTCCTCGATGTCGTCGAACACCTTCGCCACCTGCTTTTCGGTGCGGATCAGCGGATAGATATGCTCTATGGCGCGCGCGTCCTTGTACTGCGCGGAAGCTGCCCGGCCGGCGGCAAGCAGCGTTTCGCCGGTCGCGTCGGAAATCAGGTGCAGGTGGAAGAAGCTCTGGGGTTTGTTCACAGGGGTCACCTGGGGCTGTGGGCTTCTGTGGATAAAGCGGGATGAAAAGACGGGCCTGTCGGAGGCGACTGTATCAGATGGCAGTTTGTCCACAATTCGATGCGCTGTCAGCTTCGTCGGGCGACTGGGGACAAGTTTGGGGACGGCTTTTTTCGACTACGGTCCGTCCACAGGACCCGCCTTTCACCGCTGTGCCTAACACTTTGACTCGATTGGCCGATTCGGAGCTATCCCCAGAACCCTACATCTGGGAAAAAGAAGCACGCGACAATATGTTGGCTGGTGTTTTCCGGGGCAAAGCGGGACAGGTGACAACCACCAGAACCAACAGACTCTTAGAATCAGAAGAATCTTAGATATAAGAATCTTTGATTATAGAAGAGGCTGGGAGAAGCGAGCGCCCGATGCCCCAGAACCGGATCATGCTGGATGTCCTCAGGGGCAAGGCTCATTTTCCGCCTCCGCTCTGGATGATGCGTCAGGCCGGGCGCTATCTGCCGGAGTATCGGGAGACACGCAGACGCGCGGGGTCGTTCCTCGATCTCTGCTACGATCCCGATCTTGCGGTCGAAGTCACCTTGCAGCCGATCGAGCGCTTCGGCTTCGATGCCTCGATCCTGTTTTCCGATATCCTTGTCGTTCCGCATGCGCTTGGCCGTGACGTTCGCTTCGAAGAGGGCAGAGGGCCGCTGCTGACGCCGATCACCGCGCCGGAGATCTTGGCTCTGGAAGGCAAGGTGTTTCACGTGAATCTCGAACCGGTCTACGAGACGGTTCGCCGGTTGCGGGCCAAACTGCCCGAAGAGACAACCCTGATAGGCTTCTGCGGCGCGCCGTGGACGGTGGCGACCTACATGATCGCCGGCCATGGCACACCCGACCAGGCGCCGGCGCGGCTTTTTGCCTATCGCGAGCCGGTGGCGTTTCAACGACTGCTGAAGGTGCTTGCCGAACATTCGGCCGCCTATCTCATCCGCCAGATCGAGGCGGGTGCGGATGTGGTGCAGATTTTCGATTCCTGGTCCGGCGTGCTGGACGATGAAACTTTCGACCTGTTCTGCGTTCAGCCAATGGCCGAGATCGTTGGCCGGGTGCGGGCGGTTCATCCCGATGTTCCGATCATCGGTTTTCCCAAGGGCGCCGGTTCGCGCTACCGGACCTATCGGCAAAAGACCGGCGTAACGGCGCTGGGGATCGACTGGACGGTGCCCTTGGTCGCGGCGAAGGAATTGCAGCGCTCAGGTGCGGTTCAGGGCAATCTCGATCCCTTGCGGCTCGTGGCTGGCGGCAAGGCGCTGTCGGATGGTGTCGAGGCGATCCTGAAGGCGCTGGGAGACGGGCCGCTGATCTTCAACCTCGGTCACGGCATCACGCCGGAGACGCCGATCGCCCATGTCGAGGCGATGGTGAAACAGGTGCGGAGCGCGACACGCTAATGGCTCAGATGAACAACACGAACAGCACCGGCCAGGCGATGATGCGCATGATATCAGGTATCGCCGTGCTGGTCGTTCTCACCGCGCTTTTGTATTTCGCCGCACCCGACAGTTTCTATCCCTGGGCAAAGGCGATCCATATCCTCGCCGTCATCTCATGGATGGCGGGCATGCTCTATCTGCCGCGGCTGCTGGTCTATCATGCGGATGCCGAGAAGGGCTCGGTGCAATCGGAGACCTTCAAGGTGATGGAGCGGCGCCTGCTGCGCGGCATCATCAACCCGGCGATGATCGTCACCTGGGTGTTCGGCCTGTGGCTCGCCTGGAAGGGTTTTGGTTTCCAGGGCGGCTGGCTGCATGCCAAGATAGGAGCCGTGCTTTTGCTGTCGGCCATGCATGGCTATCTCTCGGGCGCGGTGCGCAAATTCGCCGAGGACCGCAACGAAAAACCCGCCAGGCACTGGCGGATGGTCAACGAGATCCCCACATTGCTGATGATCGCAATCGTCATCCTGGTGGTCGTCAAGCCGTTCTGATGCATGCCGCTCAAGAACGCCCAGGAGACAACGACAGGCATTGATGCGCTTTAAGCCTTCATAGGTCACGCAAAACGCAGCTTGCTCTTTCACCCGACCGACGATAAAAGACGGGTCTTCCTTCCCGTCATGCGCCGCCCCTCGTTGTTTTCGGCCGCGCCCGGCATTTGTCGCATCCCGCCGATATTTTCCCAAAGCCTACCCAGACTCCATCTATTCCCAGACTCAATCTACCAAGGTCCGTCTATGCAAGAAATGAAACTCGCTGAGTTCAAGAACAAGAAACCGCCAGAGCTGATCGCTTATGCCGAATCGCTCGAGGTCGAAAACGCCAGCGTCATGCGCAAGCAGGAGCTGATGTTTGCGATCCTGAAGAAGCTGGCCGCCCAGGAGATCGAGATCATCGGTGATGGCGTGGTCGAGGTGCTGCAGGACGGTTTCGGCTTCCTGCGCTCCGCCAACGCCAATTATCTGCCAGGTCCCGACGACATCTATATTTCGCCGTCGCAGATCCGGCGCTTTTCGCTGAAGACCGGCGATACGGTCGAAGGGCCGATCCGCAGCCCGAAAGAGGGCGAGCGCTATTTCGCGCTGCTCAAGGTCAACACCATCAATTTCGACGATCCCGAGAAGATCCGTCACAAGATCCACTTCGACAATCTGACGCCACTCTATCCGACCAAGCGGCTGAAGATGGAGATCGAGAATGTGACCACCAAGGACATCTCGGCCCGTGTGATCGACCTGGTCGCGCCGATCGGCAAGGGACAGCGCGCTTTGATCAACGCGCAGCCGCGTACCGGCAAGACGGTTCTGATGCAGAACATCGCCCACTCGATCACCGCCAACCATCCGGAATGCTATCTGATCGTGCTTCTGATCGACGAGCGGCCGGAAGAAGTGACCGACATGCAGCGCTCGGTGAAGGGCGAGGTGATCTCCTCGACCTTCGACGAGCCGGCCGTGCGCCACGTGCAGGTCGCCGAAATGGTCATCGAGAAGGCCAAGCGCCTGGTCGAACATGGCCGCGACGTCGTCATCCTGCTCGATTCGATCACTCGTCTCGGCCGCGCCTACAACACCGTTGTGCCGTCATCCGGCAAGGTGCTGACCGGCGGTGTCGACGCCAACGCGCTGCAGCGGCCGAAGCGCTTCTTCGGCGCCGCCCGCAACATCGAGGAAGGCGGCTCGCTGACCATCATCGCCACCGCGCTGATCGATACCGGCAGCCGCATGGACGAAGTCATCTTCGAAGAGTTCAAGGGCACCGGCAACTGCGAAATCCAGCTCGACCGCAAGGTGGCCGACAAGCGCATCTATCCGGCCATGGACATCTTGAAGTCCGGCACCCGCAAGGAAGACCTGCTGGTTTCCAAGCAGGATCTGCAGAAGATTTTTGTGCTGCGCCGCATCCTGGCGCCGATGGGAACCACCGACGCGATCGAGTTCCTGATCGATAAGCTCAAGCAGACCAAGACCAATGCGGATTTCTTCGATTCGATGAACACGTAAAGGTCAGGCCGAAATCATCCGGTCTGTGTATTGAAGCCCCATTCCGCGAAACCGGGATGGGGTTTTTCATTGTCCGGCGGCAGGTCGCTTTCCCGATATCGGGCGGCTGTATGTGGCGGCAGACGATTTCGCGTTCATGCAAAGCTCGTGTCTGCAAACTGGAAGCAGCGACGTGAAGAAGACAATCCCGACCCTGATCGGCTTTTCGGCCATCCTGACCTGGTCTTTCCTGGCGCTGCTTTCGACCGCCGCTGGCTCGATCCCGCCGTTTCAGCTGGCAGCCATGACCTTCCTGCTCGGAGGGCTGGTTGGCGCCGGCAGCTGGATCTTTCGCCCAGGCGCGATCCGATCGCTGCGGCAGCCATGGCCGGTCTGGGCGGTCGGCACGGCGGGACTGTGCATCTACCACTGCGCCTATTTTTTCGCGATCCAGTCGGCGCCGCCGGTCGAGGTCAGCTTGATCGCCTATCTCTGGCCACTGCTGATCGTTGTTTTCGCCGCCTTCCTGCCTGGCGAAAGGCTCCGGGTTCATCACATCGTCGGCGTCGTTCTAGGGCTTGCCGGCGCCATCGTGGTGATCACCAAGGGCGGCAATGTCGGCCTAGCCAATGGGGTGATGAAGGGCCATGTCATCGCGCTCTTCTGCGCCTTCATCTGGGCTGGCTATTCCGTCCTGTCACGCCGCTTCGGCCAGGTGCCGACGGATGTCGTGGCCGGTTATTGCTTCATCACGGCGGCGGTCGCTTTCTCGCTGCACCTGATGCTTGAGACCACGGTCTGGCCGCAGACGCCGACGCAGTGGACGGCTATCGTCATTCTGGGCACGATTCCTCTGGGAGCCGGCTTCTACGCCTGGGATTTTGGCTGCAAGCACGGTGACATCATGATCCTTGGCGCCCTGTCCTACGCCGCGCCGCTGTTGTCGGTCATCGTGCTGTTGCTGGCAGGCTTTGGTGTGTTTCACTGGTCGGTGGCGCTCGCCTGCGTGCTGATCACCATCGGTGCGGTGATCGCCGCCAAGGATTTGCTGTTCAAGCGCCGGCCGGCTGGTTCTTCGACCGAGGCGTTCTCCGAGCCGGCGCAAGGCGCCTGACCTATTGGTGGTTGAGAAGGCGTTCCAGCTCTTCGGGATCCGTGACGGCGGGAAGACAAACCTGGCCGGTGCAGAGCCAGGCGCCCGCTTTATCGGTCGGCGGCAGCATCCCGCCGGGTAGCAAGGGTCGATTCGTATCCGTACCGATCGGCACGATGATGTCCACCCGCCTTGGATCCGGGTTTTGATTCGCAACCGGAACGAGCTTTGGATCGCCCAGCGTATCGACGATGACCAGTTTGAGCGGCTCGATCGCCAGCGCGCAGGCGTTGACGATGCCGGCCTGGCCATAGGCTTGGTTTGCGGCACGGCCGGCGGCATGTTCGGCGACCTCCCAGGCTTTCTCGTGCAGCTCGAGATCGCCGGTGACGGAGGCGAGCCGGACCAGTGCTTCGATGATTTGGCCGGTGGCGGACGGAATGGCCTCGTCGACATCGCCGCGGATGCGGATCGGCACGTCGGTGCTGTCCGAGGCAGTCAGGTAATAACCTGCCTTTTCGGTATCGGCGTGCCAATGGTCGAGCTGCTCGACAAACTGGCCGGCCTGGTCGACATAGCTCCAATCCCCAGTGGCCTCGAACAGCGAGATGGCTGCGTTGGTCATGGCGGCATAGTCGCTGGACAAAGCAGGAAACAGTTTTCTGGCGCCGAGCATCGAATGCGGCAAGCGGCCGTCGCGGCTGGCAGCGCGGATATGGGCAAAGGCTTTTGCCGCCGCATCGATCCAGTCAGGCCGCGCCAGCGACCGGCCGGCTTCTGCAATCGCCGCGATCATCTGGCCGTTCCAGTCGGTGAGGGTCTTTGCGTCAAGGCCGGGCCTGACCCGCTCTTCCCGGACTGCAAGGAGTTTCCCCTTGAGCGGGCTGATCTCTTCGCGATCGATCACATATTGCGATTGCTGGGACAGGGTTTGGTGAACAACCGGCTTGCCTTCCCAGCCGTGCGGGCTGGAGAGCGTGAAGTGATTGACAAACAAGGCGGAATCGTCACCGAGTGCGGCCTCGACCTCGTCTTTGCTCCAAGTGTAGAACAGCCCTTCCTCGCCGTCGCTGTCGGCGTCGAGACTGGCGGCAAATGCGCCGCCGTCGACGCGCATTTCGCGCAGCAGCCAGTCGATCGTCTCTTCGATTCGGACCCGGAACAACTCGTTGCCGCTTGCGGCATAGGCCCAGTTGCAGAAGCGGATCAGCTGGGCATTGTCGTAAAGCATCTTTTCGAAATGCGGCACCAGCCATTCGGCGTCGGTCGAGTAACGGCTGAGCCCGCCGCCGATATGGTCGTAGATGCCGCCGCTCACCATCTGCTCAAGACTGAGTAGGACGTCGTCGCGGTGGCTGGCGTTGCCGTCGCGCAGCCAGGACAGCCACAGCGTTTGCATGAACGGCGCATTGGGGAATTTCGGCGCGCCGCGCAGGCCGCCGAGATCGCGGTCGATCATGCCGTCTATACCCTTGGCAAGCTCAGCCAGCGTGCCGCGATCGAGCCCTGTTTTCGCATGCGAGCCGGCAAGCCGCGCCTCGACATGTAAGGTCAGGCCGTCGGCACTCTGGTTGAGGCTCGCCCGCTTCTCGCGCCAGGCCTTGTCCACCGCCTCCATCACCTGGATGAAACCGGGGCGGCCATAGCGTGGCTCGCGCGGAAAATAGGTGCCGCCCCAGAACGGCTTGCCGTCCGGCGTCAGGAACATGGTCAGCGGCCAGCCGCCTTGCTCGCCCATGGCGGAGAGTGCAGCCATATAGATCTGGTCGATGTCGGGACGCTCCTCGCGGTCGACCTTGATATTGACGAACAGACGGTTCATGACGGCGGCGACACCATCGTTCTCGAAGCTTTCATGCGCCATGACGTGGCACCAGTGGCAGGCGGCATAGCCGACCGAGAGCAGGATCGGCCTGTCCAGCGCCTTCGCCTCCTCGAGCGAAGCCGGCGACCAGGCGCGCCAGTGCACGGGATTGCCGCTGTGCTGCTGCAGATAGGGGCTTGCTTCTTCAGCGAGCAGGTTTTGCGCGGGCAACGTCACGATGGGCAAACTCGGATGGGTCGGATAGGCGTAAAGCTAGGGCGGTTCGGTAGAGCGGGCAAATGATTTCAGGCGGTTCCATCGTAGCGCTGTCGAGCGGCCGGCTTCCGGCCGGGGTTGGCGTCATCCGCATTTCCGGCCCGCAGACTCGATTCGTAGTCGAAACGATTGCCGGCAGCATGGTTAAGGACCGCTCGGCAGTTCTGCGCCGATTCAGGGCACCCGACGGGACCTTGCTCGACACCGGCCTGGTCGTTTTCTTTCGCGGTCCGGCCAGTTTCACCGGCGAGGACGTTGCGGAATTCCATGTTCACGGCGGTCGTGCCGTTGTGGCAAAAATGCTGGAGACGATCGCAGGCCTTGACGGCGTCAGGCACGCGGAACCCGGCGAATTCACGCGCCGGGCCTTTCTCAACGGCAAGGTCGACCTTGTCGAGACGGAGGCACTGGCGGATCTCGTCAACGCCGAGACCGAGGCGCAGCGGCGTTTTGCCGTTCAAAATGCCGAAGGCGTTCAGAGCGAACTCTATCTCGGCTGGCGCCGCAGACTAATCCATGCCCGCGCCATGATCGAGGCGGAAATCGATTTCGCCGATGAGGACGATGTCCCCGGTTCCGTTTCGGATACGGTCTGGTCCGATGTCAGGACGATGATCGGCGAGATCGATCGCCACATCGCCGGGTTTCGCGCCGCCGAGATCATTCGCGACGGCTTCGAGGTCGTGATCCTTGGCGCGCCCAACGCCGGTAAGTCGAGTCTGTTCAATGCCCTGGCCCGGCGGGATGCCGCTATAGTAACGGATGAACCCGGCACGACGCGGGATCTGCTTGAAGTGACACTTGATCTCCAGGGGCTGCGGGTCCGGCTTACCGATACGGCCGGGCTGCGCGATGCGCCGGGGAAGGTCGAGGCGATCGGCATCGAGAAGGCGAGGGCCAAGGCGCATGGCGCCGATCTCTTGCTGTTGCTGCAGGATGTTACGAATCCTGGGGATATTCGTTCATTGCCGACCGCGGCGCCGACCTTGCGCGTTGGCACCAAGCGCGATCTGCTGGAAGACCGCGCGGCGAGCGGGGCGATGGAAGACTACAACCTTGTCATTTCGGTAAAAAACGGGACGGGCGTGGAGAGACTGCTGGCGGAAATCGGCCGGCGAGCTGCCGAAGCAGCCGGGAGCGTCGGTGATGTTTTGCCATCGCGCCTGCGCCACGTCGAATTGCTTGGCGCAGCGAATAGGCACCTGCTTCGTGCAACCGACGGCCAGACTGTCGGGCAGGAATTGCGCGCCGAAGAGTTGCGGCTTGCCGCGGATCGCCTGGGCCGTATTGTCGGCGCCATCGACGTCGAGGAGATGCTGGATGTGATTTTCTCACAGTTCTGTATTGGGAAATGACTCACGTGAAACAGTGCGGTGTATCGCTTCGTCATCCACGGGCGAAGCAAGGAGCGCAGCGACGCAGCGCAGACCCGAGGATCCATGCCGCGACATCAAAGCAGCGGCCACGATGCAGAATTCTGCTCCGCTGTACTCTTTGGCCAAGGTCACGGCATGGATCCTCGGGTCTCCGCGACGCCGATTCGCGGACGCTCCGCTCGTGGATGACGAAGGCGGGGAGGCTTCGTCTGGGCCACCGCGCTGCGCTGCCTGTGTGACTCACGTGAAACGCGTCAGGCGGCCTTGGTGACTCACGTGAAACATGGAGCTGACAGCCCGCAAGGTTGTTTCACGTGAAACGACCCGCGGAGTTTTCTTGACAGCAAAGCCTCACGGGGACATGTGTCCCTGATTCATTTGAGTCTAGGACGTTTGGAAATGACCAATCACTATGATGTGGTTGTGGTGGGCGGTGGCCACGCCGGGTGCGAGGCGGCCAGCGCTGCAGCGCGCGCCGGTGCGAAGACCGCTTTGGTGACGCTGCGTTTCGACACGATCGGGGTCATGTCGTGCAATCCGGCGATCGGCGGGCTCGGCAAGGGTCACCTGGTCCGCGAGATCGATGCCATGGACGGCTTGATGGGGCGGGTGGCGGATGCTGCCGGTATCCAGTTCCGCCTGCTCAACCGCCGCAAGGGCCCAGCAGTACGCGGGCCGCGCACGCAGGCCGACCGAAAGCTCTATCGCCTCGCCATGCAGGAAGCGATTCGGCAGCAGAAAGATCTCGACGTGGTCGAAGGCGAGGTTCTGGACTTCGAAATCGACGATGGGCAGATCGTGGCCGTTCTCCTGGCCGATGGAAGGCGGCTTGCCTGTGGCGCTGTCGTTTTGACGACCGGAACTTTCCTGCGCGGACTTATCCATATCGGCGAGAAGAAGATTGTTGCCGGCCGCATGAACGAGCAGGCCAGCCTTGGGCTCTCGGCGACGATGGATCGCGCGGGCTTCAAGCTCGGCCGTCTGAAGACCGGCACGCCGCCACGGCTCGACGGCCGGACCATCGACTGGGCGTCGCTGGAAAGCCAAGCGGCGGATGAGAATCCTGTGCCGTTCTCGCTGATGACCGACCGCATCACCACGCCGCAGATCGAGTGCGGCATCACCCGCACGACGACGGCCACGCATGAGCTGATCCGCGCCAATCTTGACCGGTCGGCCATGTATTCCGGCTCGATCGAGGGCGTTGGGCCGCGCTACTGCCCGTCGATCGAGGACAAGATCGTCAAGTTCGGCGACAGGGACGGGCACCAGATCTTCCTCGAGCCGGAAGGGCTCGATGACAACACGGTTTATCCCAATGGGATTTCGACCTCGCTGCCCGAAGACGTACAGCTCGATATATTGAAAACCATTCCGGGGCTGGAGCGCGCAACCATGCTGCAGCCCGGCTATGCCATCGAGTATGATCACGTCGATCCGCGCGAACTGCATCAGACGCTGGAGACGAAGCGCATCAGGGGTCTTTTCCTCGCCGGGCAGATCAACGGCACGACCGGCTATGAGGAAGCAGCCGGGCAAGGCTTGCTCGCAGGCCTCAATGCGGCGCGGCGGGCGGCGGGGAGCGAGCAGATCGTGCTCAGCCGCACCGAAGCCTATATTGGGGTGATGGTCGACGACCTGACCAGCCGCGGCATCAGCGAACCCTACCGGATGTTCACCTCTCGGGCCGAATTCCGGCTGTCGCTGCGTGCCGACAATGCGGATGAACGACTGACGCCTCTGGCTGCGAAGCTGGGCATCGCTTCGGCACAGCGCATGCAACGCTACGGGCAGGTCATGCAAAGCCTGGATGAGGCGCGGGACTTGGCGAAGTCGCTCGCCCTGACGCCGAACGAGGCGGCGCGACACGGGCTGGACATCAACCGGGATGGCGTGCGCCGGTCCGGCTATGAATTGCTGTCCTATCCTGACGTCGATGTCGCTTGGCTGGCCGGCGTCGATCCGCGCTTTGCGGCGATCGACGGCAAGACGGCGGAGCGCCTCGAGACGGAAGCGAAGTATTCTGTCTATCTGGATCGTCAGAAAACTGACGTGGCGCAAATCCGGCATGAGGAGAGCCGGCTTATCCCCGAGACGGTCGATTTCGCCGGAGTGCCGGGTCTGTCGAACGAGCTGAAGCAGAAGATGCAGGCGCGGCGGCCGCGCTCCATCGCTGATGCCCAGCGCATGGAAGGCATGACGCCGGCGGCGCTGGCGATCATCGTCGCGCATGTCCGTCACGCGGAAAGCACCCAGCGCCCACAAAAGGAAGTTGCGTGAGTTCTATTTCCCTAGAGAGCCTGCAGGACGCGGCAGGCCCGGTTTCACGTGAAACATTCGATCGGCTGGTGGCCTTCGAGCAGATGTTCCAGAAATGGAATCGCAGCATCAATCTGGTGGCGCAATCGACGTCGGGCGATGTCTGGCAGCGCCATATCCTGGACAGCGCCCAACTCGGACGCATAGAACCGGTTGCCACGCGCTGGGTGGATCTCGGCTCGGGCGGCGGATTTCCGGGCCTTGTCATGGCTTTCCTGCTTGCCGAGCGCGACGGCGCCAGCATCGACCTGGTTGAAAGCAATCGCAAAAAGGCGTCCTTCCTGCAGACCGTCGTCGGGCAGTTCAGGCTGCCGGCGCGAGTCGTGGCGCGCCGCATCGATGACAGCCATGCGCTTGTTTCGACACCGCAAGTTGTCACGGCGCGGGCTTTGGCGTCGCTTTCGACCTTGCTGGACCTGTCGGCGCCATGGCTGACGTCAGGCGCGCGCGGCCTGTTCCACAAAGGCCGGGATTACCGCGCCGAAGTGGAAGAAAGCGTTCACCGATGGTCCTTCGATCTGGTAGAACATCCAAGTGTGACCGACCCGCATGGGGTCATCCTTGAACTGTCCAACCTGCGACCTGTCTGATCCGCGACGTGTCAGACGCTTTGGCGATCCCAAAATGAACTTCTGGCATAGACCCATGATGAAGAATGGCCCCCGAATCATCACCGTAGCCAACCAGAAGGGCGGTGTCGGCAAGACAACGACCGCCATCAATCTGGCGACCGCGCTGGCCGCGATCGGCGAAAAGGTGCTGATCGTCGATCTCGATCCGCAGGGAAATGCCAGCACCGGCCTCGGCATCGATCGCAAGGACCGCACGGTGTCCTCCTATGACGTGCTGACCGGCGAGCTTGAGCTGGAGGCCGCGGCCATCCCCACAGCCGTGCCCGGCCTGTCGATCGTGCCGTCGACGCTCGACCTGCTCGGCATCGAAATGGAGATCGCCTCCGCGCCCGACCGGGTGCTCAAGCTGCGCAATGCGCTGCGCGCTGCGACCGAGCGCGGCGCACCATTCGGCTATGTGCTGATCGACTGCCCACCATCGCTCAACCTTTTGACTTTGAATTCAATGGCCGCGGCCGATTCTGTTCTTGTACCGCTGCAATGCGAGTTTTTCGCGCTCGAAGGTCTCAGCCAGTTGCTGGAGACGGTCGAGCAGGTGCGCCGCTCGATCAATCCGGATCTCACCATCCAGGGCATCGTGCTGACCATGTATGACGGCCGCAACAATCTCGCCAACCAGGTGGTGCAGGATGTGCGGGCGCATATGGGCGACAAGGTCTACGAGACCGTCATTCCGCGCAATGTGCGGGTGTCCGAGGCGCCGTCCTACGGCAAGCCGGCGATCCTCTATGATTTGAAGTGCTCCGGCAGCCAGGCCTATCTGCAACTGGCGTCGGAAGTGATCCGCCGCGAGCGCAAGTTACGCGCCGCTTGATTAGGCCGGATGCATAGCTAAAAGCCGATTCGATACCGAAACGATTTGGAATAGCCAACTGGAATAAAGATGAGCGAAGACCTTTCAAGAAAGAGACTGGGGCGTGGACTGGCTGCGCTTATCGGCGAGATCGATCGCCCCGCAGCGCCTGAGAAGCCCGGCATGAGCGCCGACGGCAAGGTGCCGATCGAGTTCCTGACCCCCAATCCGAAAAATCCGCGCCGGCATTTCGGCGACGCCGAGCTGACCGATCTTGCCCAGTCGATCCGCGAACACGGCGTCGTCCAGCCGGTGGTGGCGCGGCCTTCGCCGACACAGGCCGGCCGCTACGAAATCATCGCCGGCGAGCGGCGCTGGCGCGCGGCGCAGCGCGCCGGGCTGTCCGAGATCCCGGTCATCATCCGCGAGGTCAACGACCGCACCGCGCTCGAACTGGCGATTATCGAGAACGTCCAGCGCACCGATCTCAATGCAGTCGAGGAGGCGCTTGGTTATCAGCAACTGATCGACGAGCACGGCTACACCCAGGCCGATCTCGGCCAGGTGATCGGCAAGAGCCGCAGCCATGTCGCCAACACGCTCAGGCTCTTGAAGCTGCCGGACGTGATCCGCGACATGCTGGTCGACGGCGCCCTGTCTGCCGGCCATGCCCGCACGCTGGTGACGGCGGAAGATCCGGCCGGCCTTGCCAAGCGCATCGTCGAAGAGGGCCTTTCGGTGCGCCAGGCCGAAGCGCTGGCGCAGATGCCGGCCGGCACCAGCAGCGCCAGGGAAGCCAAGCCGGCGCCAAGTCCTGACGAAAAGGACGCCGACACGCTGGCGCTGGAAAAACTGTTGACCGACACGATCGGCATGATCGTGTCGGTGGATCACAAGGGCAGAGGCGGCGTGCTGCGGGTTTCGTACCGGTCGCTGGAACAGCTTGATGAGCTGTGCCGCAGGCTGAAGCAGGATCGGTAGTTAGCCGGCAAATTAACTCCTGGCTTAAGGTCCAGCTGAGCTGGTTGGCACGGGCTTGAGAGCATAAAGGGCTGGCGGTAGCCGGCCCTTCTCTTTGCGGCGCCTGTGTTTGGCTCCCCTTGTGGGGAGGGGTTAGGGGTGGGGGTCCGTGCCGGGCAGACATCTCAGGAATTCCATATGCGATAGCCCTGCCACTTGTGGGGAGATGCCGGTAGGGCAGAGGGGGCGTGAAGGAACGCCAGCTTTGGTCACTTCTAGATAGCTGACAAGCTGTCAGGTGGCGCATTCTAGCCAATAGAGACGTCGGCGGGACAGCGCCCCCCTCTGGCTTGCCAGCCATCTCCCCCACGAGGGGGGAGATCGCCAATCTCCTACCTTTGCGCCAGCCGGCTGCTCTCCACGGCAATACCAAGCAGCGCCTGCCTTGCCAGCGCGACGGAAAGATCCGGCCTTCGCCGCGTCTGCAGGACCGCTGTCTGCAGCCGCGTCAGCGCGCGGCCGAGCGCGTCGGTGCTCCAGCGCTCCAGCGCCTTCTCGACCAGCTTGCGCCGCGAAAAAAACACCGGCGGGCGAGCGGCGGCGACGACCGAGGCGGCGTTGCGGCTGCCGGACTCCATCTGGCCGCGCATGACCTGGATCTGCTGCAACTGCCGCATTGCCGAGGACAGCACCAGGAAGGGCTGGCCGCCGGACTGGCAATGCCGGCTGAAGGCGGTGTCGAAGTCGCCGATCTTGCCTTCGAGAAGCGCGTCGACCGCGTCATCGAAGGAGGCGCCGGAGACGTCGCCCGACATCGCCTTGACCTCCTCCAGCCCAATCTCGGTCTGGCCATGGGCATAGAGCACGAGCTTCTCGATCTCGCCGCGCGAGGCCAGCCGGTCGCCGCCGAGATTGCGGCGCAGCGCCTGCCTCGCTTCCATGGTCATCGACATGCCAGCCTTGCCCAGTTCGTGGTCGATGACGGCGTCGATGTCGCGCGCCTCATCGGCATAGCACGGCAGCGCCATGGCGTTGTCCGCCGCCTCGACGATGGCGCGCAGGCCGACGCCCTTCTTGAGATCGCCGGCCTCGATGAGAATGATCGCGTCTCGCGCGGGCTCCGCCGTCAGCGCCTTGACGTCGTCGGCCAATGCCTTCTGGCCGCTGGCATTGCGCACCCACAGCAGCCGCCGGTCGGAAAACATTGGCACGGTGCGGGCTTCGTCGAGCAGCCGGCCCTCGTCGCGGTCGACCTCCGAACCCTCCAGCCGGACCACGGAGAAGGGATCGTCGAGAGGCAGGCCGGTCTTGCCGGCAAAGGCCTTCGCCCGCTCGGAGACGAGGCCGCGATCGGGGCCGTAAAGCAGGACGATGGAAATGCGCGCATCAGGCCGCGCCAACCACCCATCGACCTCATATGCTTTCTTCTGTGCCATGGCGGGTTGGTTAGCATGATGCGGGGGCGGGGTGAATGGAGGTTGGTGATTGGGGCAAAGGATGATGCGCGTGATTTTCTCGCAGCGTGGAAGATTGGCAAAAGCGGCGGAGCGAGTAATCTCCCCCCTTGAGGGGAGATGTCGCCGAAGGCGACAGAGGGGGTCGTTGCGCGTGGAGCGCTAACCTTCGTCTGCCGCAAGGAGGTCGCATCCAGTCGAACCGACCCCCTCTGGCCTGCCGGCCATCTCCCCCTCAAGGAGGGAGATTACGCTTCGCCGCCTTCGCCAATCACCTTATCTTCCGGCAAACCCAGCCCAACCTTCTCCCTAATTGCGCGCCATCCCCCAACATCGACAAGAAATTTCGTCGACATATCTTCATCTTGGTGCTGGGGAGGCTGGATCGGCCGGCGCGGCCGGGACCGACGTCCGCAGGCTACCCCGACGAATTCGCACTGGCCTGGCGGCGCAGATATGCAAATATCGGCACCAGGCAACATTGGAGGACAAAGGTCATGGCCGATGCTGGGATGTTGCGTTTCCACGTTCCGGAACCGGAAGTGCGGCCGGGCGGGACGCCTGACTTTTCCAATGTGCCGATCCCCAAGGCCGGCTCGGTGCCGCGCCCCGAGATCGATGTCGATCCGCGAACAATCCGCGATCATGCCTTCTCGATCATCCGTGTGCTGAACCGCAATGGCGAGGCCGTCGGTCCCTGGGCCGGCCTGCTTTCCAGCGACGAGCTGCTGGCCGGGCTGCGCCACATGATGACGCTGCGGGCCTTCGACGCGCGCATGCAGATGGCGCAGCGGCAGGGCAAAACCTCGTTCTACATGCAGCATCTGGGCGAAGAGGCGGTGGCTTGCGCCTTCCGCAAGGCGCTTGAACCCGGCGACATGAACTTTCCGACCTATCGCCAGGCCGGCCTGCTCATCGCCGACGGCTACCCGATGGTCACGATGATGAACCAGATTTATTCCAACGAGGCCGACCCGCTGAAGGGCCGGCAATTGCCGATCATGTATTCGTCGAAGGAGCACGGCTTCTTCTCGATCTCCGGCAATCTGGCGACGCAGTACATCCAGGCGGTCGGCTGGGCGATGGCGTCGGCAATCAGCAATGATTCGAAGATCGCAGCCGCCTGGATCGGCGACGGCTCGACGGCCGAGTCCGACTTCCATTCGGCACTGGTGTTCGCCTCCACCTACAAGGCGCCTGTCGTGCTCAACGTCGTCAACAACCAGTGGGCGATCTCGACTTTCCAGGGCATCGCGCGCGGCGGCTCGGGCACGTTTGCCGCCCGCGGCCTCGGCTTCGGCATCCCGTCGCTGCGCGTCGACGGCAATGACTATCTCGCCGTCCATGCGGTCGCCAAATGGGCGGCGGAGCGGGCGCGCAGCAATCTCGGGCCGACGCTGGTCGAATATGTCACCTACCGCGCCGGCGCGCATTCGAGCTCGGACGACCCGTCCGCCTACCGGCCGAAGACCGAATCCGACGCCTGGCCGCTCGGCGACCCGATCGTGCGGCTGAAGAACCATCTCATCGCGCTCGATGTCTGGTCGGACGAACGGCACGCGCAGGCCGAGGCGGAAATCCTCGACACGGTGATCGCGGCGCAGAAGGAAGCCGAAAGCCACGGCACTCTGCATGCCGGCGGCAAGCCGTCGACGCGCGACATGTTTGAAGGGCTCTATGCCGAGATGCCGCCGCATCTCAGACGCCAGCGCCAGCAGGCGGGGGTTTGAGCCATGCCGAGACGGACCATGATCGAGGCCATTCGCGATGCCATGGACGTGTCGATGGGGCGCGACGACAAAGTCGTCGTGTTCGGCGAAGATGTCGGCTTCTTCGGCGGCGTATTCCGCTGCACGCAAGGCCTGCAGGCCAAATACGGCAAGAGCCGCTGCTTCGATGCGCCGATCAACGAATCCGGCATTGTCGGCTCGGCCATCGGCATGGCCGCCTATGGCCTGAAGCCGTGCGTGGAGATTCAGTTTGCCGACTACATGTATCCGGCCTACGACCAGCTGACGCAGGAAGCGGCACGGCTGCGTTACCGCTCCAACGGCGATTTCACCTGTCCGATCGTGGTGCGCATGCCGACCGGCGGCGGCATTTTTGGCGGCCAGACGCACAGCCAGAGCCCGGAAGCGCTGTTCACCCATGTGTCGGGACTGAAGACCGTGGTGCCGTCCAACCCACATGACGCCAAAGGGCTACTCATCGCGGCGATCGAAGACCCCGATCCGGTGATTTTTTTGGAGCCGAAGCGGCTCTACAACGGCCCTTTCGACGGCCATCACGACCGGCCGGTGACGCCGTGGTCGAAACATGAGCTCGGAGAGGTCGCCGACGGCCACTACACCGTGCCGCTCGGCAAGGCGGCGATCCGCCGGGCAGGCTCGGCCCTCACCGTGCTCGCCTACGGCACCATGGTCTATGTCGCGCAGGCCGCGGTCGAGGAAACCGGCATCGATGCCGAGATCATCGATCTCAGGACCCTTTTGCCGCTCGATCTCGACACGATCGTCGCCTCGGTCAAGAAGACCGGGCGCTGCGTCATCGTGCACGAGGCGACGCTGACGTCGGGCTTCGGCGCCGAACTGTCGGCCCTGGTGCAGGAAAACTGCTTCTATCACCTCGAAGCGCCGGTCGCTCGCGTTGCCGGCTGGGACACGCCCTATCCGCATGCGCAGGAATGGGACTATTTCCCCGGTCCCGCCCGGGTAGGCCGTGCTTTGCTTGAAACCATGGGGGCCTGAGATGGGCGAACACATCATCAAGCTGCCCGATATCGGCGAAGGTGTCGCCGAAGCCGAGCTCGTCGAATGGCACGTCAAGATCGGCGACATGGTGCGCGAGGACACCGTGCTTGCCGCCGTCATGACCGACAAGGCGACGGTCGAAATCCCGTCGCCTGTCGACGGCGAAATCCTGTGGCTGGGCGCCGAGATCGGCGACACGGTGGCGATCGGCTCGCCCATCGTGCGGCTGAAGGTGGCGGGCGAGGGCAATGTTGCGGGTGGTGCGACGCCGGCAAAAGTCACGGCTGAGAGTACCCCCACCCCTAGCCCCTCACAAGGGGGAGGGGGACGCGCCACGGCCTCCAAGGGCGGAGCAAAATCTACTTCGCCATCATCAGAGTCCTCCGCGAAAAGCGTGCGAGCAGCGCAGACAGAATCCCCCTCCCCCTTGTGGGGAGGGGCTAGGGGTGGGGGTACAGCGCCGACGTCCGGAGTTGTCGCGCCCGCCGGCGCACCCCGTCCCGAGGGCGAAAGACCGTTGGCCTCTCCGGCCGTCCGTCTGCGGGCAAAAGAGGCGGGCATCGATCTCCGGCAGGTTGCGGGGAGCGGCCCTGCCGTGCGCATCGGCCATGAGGATATCGAGGCGTTCCTGGCGCGCGGCCCGCAGGTCGCCAGGACATCCGGTCTCGCCCGCAACGATACGATACAGGACATCAAGGTGGTCGGGCTGCGGCGCAAGATCGCCGAGAAGATGACGCTGTCCAAATCGCGCATCCCGCACATCACCTATGTCGAGGAGATCGACGTTACAGCACTCGAGGAATTGCGCGCCGCGCTCAACAAGGAGAAGCGCCCGGGCGTGGAGCGGCCGAAGCTGACGCTGCTGCCGTTCCTGATGCGGGCGATGGTCAAGGCGATAGCGGACCAGCCCAACCTCAATTCGCTGTTCGACGACGAGGCCGGCATCATCCACCAGCATGGCGGCATCCATATCGGCATTGCCGCGCAGACGCCGTCGGGGCTGGTGGTGCCGGTGGTCAGGCATGCCGAGGCGCGCGACATCTGGGAATGCGGCACTGAGGTCATCAGGTTGGCCGAGGCTGCCAAGTCCGGCACCGCGACACGCGACGAGCTGTCCGGCTCGACCATCACCATCACCTCGCTCGGCGCCATGGGCGGCGTGGCGACGACGCCGGTGATCAACCATCCGGAAGTGGCGATCATCGGCGTCAACAAGATGATGGTGCGGCCGGTGTGGGACGGCACCCAGTTCATGCCGCGCAAGATGATGAACCTGTCGTCGAGCTTCGACCATCGCGTCATCGACGGCTGGGACGCGGCGGTGTTCATCCAGCGGATAAAGACGCTGCTGGAAACACCGGCGCTGATTTTCGTGGATTGAGGGTGATGAGGCCGATGTCGAAGTGGGGGGGCCCCCGCCCAGCCGCCCCCGAGAAGCAGGACAATGGGGGCGTCGGGTCCCCCCCCCCCCCCCCTGCTGCCCCCGCATATTTCAAATGTCTTTGGGGTCCACCCCCACCTCCCCCCGTGGGGTTTGGTGGTCGTCCGCCCCGGCGCCAGTCTCTTCTCCCCCGGGGGGATATGGGGGCCGCTACGCGGCCGGATG